>CAIUAS010000294.1 GCA_903897205.1 uncultured Gammaproteobacteria bacterium | reverse complement strand
GAAATTCACCACCGCTTTTCATTAAATCTATACCACATTGAAGATTTTCAAACCAACTAATAAAATCTTGAACTGCTTGGCCTCTATAAATTGGACCATGTTGAGGAGCAATAATATCAATATCGAGTTTAGAAATGGTTTCAACCCAAACACGAACGGCACGGTTTGAACACATATAACGACGATGAAACCATTCTATATACGGTAAATGCGCTTCAAAATCATCAACAAAACAATAGCTTTTATCATGAGGTACTGCTGCTGCTCCAATATCACCACTAAACAAAATTTTTGCTATGGGATCGTACACGTTCATCTGTCCCTCCGAATGAAGAAAGTGAGCAGGGACCAATTGCAATTGAAAGTCTGAGGACATGGCGAATGATGCTCCACTATCAGGCACTCCAATAAATCTACTAATATCCTTGATGCCATAATGAGGCAAAAAACGCGTCCAAATTTTAGAGATATAAACGGGGGCAGCGGTCACTTCAAGCCAGGTGGCAAGGCCAGCAACGATGTCGGGGTCTTGATGAGATAGCATAATAGCTTTAATGTTGCACGGCTCAACATACCGCAACATTTCCGATAAAACACGCGGCATAACGCCAAAACCACCAGGGTCAAGCAAAACACCGTCACCGTGATGCATAATTAAATATTGATTTGATCTTATCCCGTTCTCTTCGCCCGGGTCACTTTCGTTGAGTAAAATAAATTGATGTTCTGAAGAGTCAAAGACTTTAATATTTCGCATGATTTTTCCTTGTAAATAAAAACGGTATTCCATTGAATTCTATATATTTTATAAAATGTAACCTTGCAAATTTCAGCGGCACAGCAAGCGTACCACCTTTTCACCTCTACTGGGAGACTTTAGTGTTATTAATATTCATGATAGCGACCTCTTAAAGAGTATTACTCTACAGTTATTGGTAGCATGTTTTGATTTAATCCATCAATAAATGCGCATTAATTTGCTTGATGGCATTGACTGATTCAGCCATCAATAAAGTATCGCCAATGCCATGCCCATAAAGCAACAGCGTAAAAACACTGTATAATCCCAGAAAACGCGCGTATTGCCAGGTAGCTGCATCAACCGCACCATAAAATTCAAGAAATTGTTGATGACAACTACTCGGATAAAAACTCCAGACAATGGATAAATCAACTGATTTATTGTTAATTCCCATATCACCCCAATCAATAATTCCTGTTAATCGATGGTCATCAAAAATTAAATGTCTGCAATCTAAATCGCCATGCACTAAACAATTATCGTGCTGAGGCAACACTAAGTTCTGTGCGACTTTTATTTCTTGTTGAAAGTGTGCTTGATTGATATTGCCTATTTTTCGCGCGATGATTTTAGTGACACGCTCTTCTAAAGCCCCCACTGTTTTATTAATGATAGTCCTGTCAAACACTTGTGGCGCAACACCAATGGCAAGGGCTTGCGCTTCATTAATATCATGTAATTGTTTTAAAAAACCGGCAAGCGGCACCAGACTAGCAATACGCTCTTGAGCGTTTAATGGCGCCAAATAACCTGGCATGCCTTTTATCAGTTCATATCCTTGAAAGGGATAAGGATAAGCTGCGGTGGAATGGCCTATATATTTAGGGATTGGAATATTAATATTTGCAAATATTGGAAGATTATTTAATACTTTGTTCTCACGTTCAATTAATTCCACGGCTATTTTTCGGCGAGGAAATCGGAATATAATTTCTTCATTAACCAAAAAAACTTTATTGTCCCACCCTTCCCCCATATGCTTAATTGCTTTTATAGGCATTAATGAAGAAAATTGTTCTTGCAAGCAATGTCTTACCAAGGCTTCTGTAATTTGTATATCCGCGTGCCATTCTTCTATGTTCATTAGCAGCCTTTATTTGTTATAATTTTCATGTTTTCCAGCCACTATACTTAGTGAAAAAAACTCTGTCTACTGGAGGTCATAAAACTTTTAAGCTTTTAATATTTCCTTAAGCTTTCCTTGCTATACTTGATATATAAGCATGGGCATAAGTTAGTTTTAAAACGCGGAGATAAATCATGACCTATTGGATAAAAGCTACTGATGATGAAAACAACAGCCAAGTCACCCCCCTAATTTCCGACCATTTTCCTCAAAAATTAGGCGATACGGTTATCTGGAACGTCCTGAAAGACAGCAATCTTGATGCGGTGGTCTGGAGCATTGCAAAGCAACTTGCAGATAAAGAAGAAATCAGCGCCCATATGTTGCAAGAAGTACCTATCGGCCGAGAAGCTGAGCTAATTAAGCGAATCCAAGAACAATATAAGCAAATTACAACGAAAAAGATTGCGCTTGGTTTCGTTGCCCAGCAAAACTTAGGCCATCCCTTTTCAAATTTAACGCTGTTTCATAAAGATAGATGGGATATTGATAAAGAGATGGATGTTAAAAAGCTAAATACAGCATATAAGGGCCAAGCATTAATTACTGCATTAAAGTCAAAGTCTACTGAAGGCCAATTACGCATTATGGTTAATGTGCATGCTGATTTTGAAGCTTCAAAAGATGTAAAAACTAAAAAGCGAATCTCCATTAATGCTTTACTTGATAATATTAGAAGCCAATTTCCAACTGCAGAAATAGTTGTTGGGGGTGATTTTAATAAAGGGGAGAGCTCTCTCAAAGAAGAAGTTAAAGCAGCACAAGACATAAATCACTATACCCATCATCATAGTACCCAGGGCTCTAATTATTCAATGCCTAGACCACGCACAGGCGCTCCACAAAAAAGAAATGTTGATGCATTTTATACTTCAGGTTGTGATGCTAAAAAATTTGAAAAGCTAACACGGCTTGATGAGTATAATCATGCAAACACGTATGCAGAAGCTACCAAGAGCAAGCTCATACCAGGAAATCCAATAGTAGAAATAAAATACACTCCGCCTGTAGATAGAAATTCAAAAAATGAACCTGCAGAAACTCAAGCAGTTGTAACCCTCACCTGTGGGTCTAAAGAAGAACATCAAGAAACCAAGACGTGGGTTGAAGAAAATATCCATGCAAAAAGCACCACACATACAATAGAAACAAATGAAACAGCAAATAAAATCATAATAAGAACAACTAATCCTTATGAACTTATGGAAAAGCTTTCACCAAAAGCGCCTTCAATAAAAGAAAAGAGCAACACTACTGAAATGCTTCGGCAACTAGGCAAAGCTCCTTCTACTGGAAAACCAAATAAAGAACATTCTGAAACAACACAAGAAATACCTAAAAAGCAAAGTTTCTGGCAAAGAAACAAAGGAAAAATATTGGCCATGGGAACATTGGGAGGCGGACTTTTATTAATGGGAATTGGCGCTGCACTTTGTGCCACAGGTGTTTTGGCATTGCCAGGGGCTGCATTAGGGTTTGTTGGCGGTACGCTTGCCGTATCGGGTGCTGTGTCAGCAGGAATTATCGGTGGCGGTGTAGGTCTAATCGGCGGGCTCACCCTCTTTGGTGCAGGCAGTGGTATTTACTATCAGGCCACTAAGGATGAGAGACTTGCGCTTGGTGAAGTTAATATTATTGAGCCAGAAAATGAAGAAAGAAGGCCTCTTATAGAGAATCAGAACTACTCTAATTTAGAGGGTAGTGGTGTAGTATATTCCGATCCTCTGGGGCTCCATAAACGCGACAACAGTAATGCTGCTTCCGCTTCCAATGATACTGATCCTAATTCCACTCTTAAGCATAATGCTCATAGTGATAATTCACTAAAATGTTAATGTTTTTTGAAAAAGAATTGCTTGCTGCTTATTAAATTAACGCACCAATAAGCAGCGAGTAATCAGTTACGTAGGGGAAGTGACAACCCAGCTATGGAACGGGTTTTAAAGCCAGAGGTTGGGACAATCTATCACTTCCCTTTTTTATTACCGCTAAGTCGTGGATAACATTTCTTATAAAATAAATTTATTTAATTCATACTATACCTAGCAGTAACTTCAAGTTCTCGCTCATTACTCTTTTCACGCTCGCGTGAGTGTGTTTTTTCAGCGGGGATTATTTTTTGTTCGGCGATTTTATCAATGGCCTTATCCAGTTTTTGTTGGATGTTTTTTACTTTTTCAGAGGCGATGTCTGCTTTTTCTTTAATGGAATTATATTCAGTTGAAAATGCAGAAGTGGTATTTTTATTAATGCTTAATGCTTAATGCTTTACAATAATCCGTATCAATCAGTGTTTTTAGGCTATCGTCAAGTTTTGATCCATAAGCTCTTAGTTGCTTATAGGATTCAAATTTAGTTTTTTTATAATTGCCAAAGGAAATAAAATTTAAAAACCTTTCACCGGGAGATGGTGCGTTTTCTTTTATTTTTGCTTCAGTTTTGTCTTTAAGTTGTTCGAGATAATCAATATACGTAATTAACACTTTTTCTTCTAATGAATTGAAGGGGACACGCTCTTCACCAGCGACAGGAATTTTTTTATTAATAATGTCGTTTACGTTAACTGTTATTCTTCCCTGCAGGCGAGATGTATTGACAACTTTTTTTTGGTATTCTAATAAAGCAGGATCAGGAGGAATTAACTCACTAGCCATACTATGGATATTCTGCATTGCAGCTTTAAAACTGAGATCGTGACATAAATGATTTTTTAAATCGATATTTCGTTTTGCTTCTTCCTGCTTAGCGGCTGTTAATTCATCATAGCATTGGTTTGCTTCATTAAATGTTTTATCAGGATTTTTTTTGTTCTCTATTTCAAGTTTAGCAACCTCAGTAACCAGCGCTTTTGCAGCCTCGGGCGTTGTTTGGTATTTATTAATTTCAGCATAAACATCAACTCCCTCGGCAAGATTATTTACTAATACAGTTGCTAAATAACGTATATTAATCGGCGCTTCATCTTCCTTTGGTAAAGGAACGTGGATGAAATTATAACCCACTTCCTTCGCTATATTTTCATAATTTTTATTATCATCTATCAGTGTGATATCTGACGTAGCCAGAAGTTCGCACCCTTCTACTTTTTTAACTGCATTCAAAAAACCATTTTTCGACGTTCCTGTGCTATCTGCATTAGGGACAGCTTCATTCAAAATCTCACTATCTGCTTTCCTAAAAAATTCCCCCTCAGGCTTAAATACTTGTTCCGATACCGCAAACATGTTTTTCTTTAAATGGTCTACTTCATCATCAGTACCATAGGTGATTCTTTGCGAGGCAATTATGGATAACACATCATTTTTGGCGAGTACTTTTAAAGTGGTCGCCAATTCTTCTCCACGTGAAATATGTATATCATTCGCTGAATTAGGGTACTTTTCCGAGCGAAAAGTTTTCTCTTCTGGTAGCCCTCTGGCTTCATGGCTAATGGGCCCATCAAAATCCCATAAAACAGCTTTTCTATATTGCTTTAGTTGCTTTTCTGGCATGGTCTCACTCCTGTATACTTATTTTAAGTATAGATGCCAGATTTAAAATTGCATTATTTGCATCCACTCACAGACAACAGTATGATTTAACGCTCTCACAATTCATGTAAAATTTTCCAAGAGCATTTATGGCGATTTCTGATCATTCCCCAATTCCCCTCTTTGACACTTTAGCGTATTTAGATGCCTCCGCCAGCATCGAATCGCTACCAGCGGATGCTACGCTCGATTATCAGCACGCTTGTAATTTTCTCTATAGTTATCGAGGCAGTTCTGAAACATTTAAAGCGTATCGCAGGGAAATTGAGCGCTTGTTGCAATGGTGTTGGTTTATACGATCGAAATCTTTAAAAGCATTAAACAGAATTGATTTTGAGGCGTTTCTTGAGTTTTGCCAATCACCGCCAAAGCACTGGATTGGCATCAAACATGTTGCAAGATTTCTCGAAAAAGAAGGCCAACGTATTCCTAATCTTGAATGGCGACCATTTGTAGCGACTATTAGCAAGAAAGCGCATCGAGATGGCAAACTTCCCAATATTAAAACCTATGCATTATCCCAAAGTGCGCTGCAAGCTATTTTTGCTATTTTGAGTAGCTTCTATAATTATTTAGAACAGGAAGACTATGCGCAGGTAAATCCCGTCGCCCAAATACGCCAGAAAAGTAAATTTTTGCGCAAGCACCAGAGCAAAAAACAAATTCGACGTTTATCAGAAATTCAATGGGCTTATTTAATCGAAACGGCTGAATTAATGGCTACCGATAATCCTGATTTGCACGAGCGCACGCTGTTTATGATGAACGCGCTTTTTGCTATGTATTTGCGGATTTCTGAGTTAGCGTCCAGCCGCCGTTGGATGCCGCAAATGGGCCATTTTTTTAAAGATATGGATGGTAATTGGTGGTTCAAAACGGTCGGGAAAGGAAATAAGGAGCGGGACATTTGCGTGAGCGATGCCATGCTGGCGGCGCTTAAGCGTTATCGTAAAAGCCTCGGATTAACAGCACTGCCCTCACCTGGCGAGTCAACGCCCCTCATTTCTAAAGCCATTGGCAAAGGCCCGCTTGAAGGTACGCGGCATATTCGAAAAATCGTGCAAGCTTGTTTTGATCACGCCATTGATCGTCTCACCAACGATGGCTTTACAGAGGAAGCTGACATGTTAATGGCGGCCACTGTCCATTGGTTACGCCACACCGGCATTTCAGAAGATGTGAAAACCCGCCCACGGGAGCATGTGCGTGATGATGCTGGCCATAGTTCAAGCGCTATTACTGATCGTTATATTGAT
>CAIUAS010000293.1 GCA_903897205.1 uncultured Gammaproteobacteria bacterium | reverse complement strand
TACTTCTTCAGCAGAAAGGCATACAAAACAAATCTGTTTTAGATGCTATCGTTGCAACACCTCGGCATTTATTTGTCGATGCTTCGTTTTATGAGCAAGCCTATGATGATAGGCCTTTGCCTCTATCTCATGGTCAGACAATTTCTCAACCTTTCATTGTGGCCAGAATGACCGAGCTGCTTTTAGCAGGCGGACCGCTAAAAAAAGTACTTGAAATAGGCACAGGTTCTGGTTATCAAGCGGCAATATTGGCGCAATTGGTGGCTGAAGTTTATACCATAGAGAGGATATATCCTTTATATAAAAAGGTAGCTGGAATTTTTCGCCAATTAGAATTAAATAATATTTATACGCAATTTTCTGATGGTAACGAAGGATGGCCGAGCCACGCCCCTTTCGATGGCATTATTGTGACAGCTGCCGCCAATAGTATACCTAAGCATTTATTGGCCCAGCTTAAAAAAGACGGAGGAAGAATGATTCTTCCAGTAAAAGAGGATGAGCAGCAGCAACTTCAGCTCATTGTTCGGCAAGGCGAACATTTTTCGATAGAAAAATTAGACCCCGTTCTATTTGTTCCTTTGTTAGCAGGCACCAAGGAATAATGCCGACAACTTCATTAAATGAAAAGTGGATGCAGCATGCTCTAATCTTGGCAGCTAAGGCGCAGGCGATGGGTGAGGTGCCAGTAGGAGCGGTTATGGTATTGAATAATGTAGTAATAGGGGAAGGTTGGAATCAACCTATTACGCATTGTGATCCATCGGCGCACGCAGAAATGATTGCCTTACGTCAAGCGGCTATTCGTATTAATAATTATCGCCTATTAAAATCTACGTTATATGTTACTTTAGAGCCGTGTGCTATGTGTGCGGGAGCGATGGTTCAGGGACGTGTGCAAAAAGTGGTATTCGGAGCTTCTGATCCAAGGGCAGGAGCGGCGGGAAGTGTTTTTAATATTTTTCAAAATAAGCAATTAAATCATCAAATTGATTTTATAGGTGGAATCTTAGCTGCGGAATGTGGTTTAATGCTACGTCAATTTTTTGAAGTGCGGCGTAGAAAGTAATTTTATGTTTCGGCTCCAAGGGAAGAGAATGTCTTATTACCCTTTGGGGGGCTAGGCATTAAAAGGGTTTGGCCTTAGAATATTTTAAAATTCTTACTTATTAGAATTTTACTGATAGAATAAGCAAACCCTGTGCGTAAGTGAAACGGGAGAGGTGGCTGAGCGGTTGAAAGCGGCGGTCTTGAAAACCGTTGAGGGGTTTTCCCCCTCCCAGGGTTCGAATCCCTGCCTCTCCGCCAACTCATTTCCTAGGAGGAAAAACTATGCCAATAACTTTAGCGCCAGAACCCCATATTAGTAACGAAGAACGCTTACATAATAATCGTAATACCATCACAGTTTTAATAGTCGATGACCACGATTTAATTCGCTTAGGTTTGCGTAAACTCTTAGCAAACGTACCGGATATTAAAATTGTAGGTGAAGCTTCTAGCGGTGAGCAAGCCGTACGTATAGCACGAGAGCTAAATCCACAAGTTGTGTTGATGGATTTGAAAATGCCAGGCATTGGTGGATTAGAAGCTACTCATAAACTACTGCGTGCAAATCCTGAAATTAAAGTCATTGCGGTGACTGCATGTGATGAAGAACCATTCCCTTATCGTTTTGTTCGTGCGGGCGCGGCAGGATATATTACTAAAAACACTAATTTAGATGAGTTGGTGACAGCTATCCGCAAAGTGCACGCAGGTCAAGCCTATATTACCCCAGAAATTGCGCAGAAGATGGCGTTGCGTCAAGTGAGCGACGCAGCTAAATCACCGTTCGCAGAATTATCCGAGCGTGAGTTGCAAGTGATGTGGATGATTACTCATGGTGAGCGTGTACAGCAGATCGCCGATAAGTTGTGCTTAAGTTCAAAAACAGTTAATACTTATCGATATCGTTTATTTGAAAAACTCAAAGTCAAAAATGATGTTGAATTGACACACTTGGCATTGCGCTATGGTATGTTAGATAAAGATTTAGACAACAACACGACAGCAGTAGTTGAATCTTAATTTCAATTAGCTAAAATAGGCTTTATTATATATCTTTGTTGCTATTTCGTTGCAAATAAATATTATATACCAAACCCGTTGAGGTTTTGCGTTTTGATTGCGCTAGCTAAAATCGGTGGCCCGGGGTCCTGCTGCGGTACTCCAAAAATTGCTGTTCGCAATTTTTGAAGCCTCCCCTGCGCGCCACCTCTTCTTCGAGTTTATAAAACGCAAATAAAACTAGATAACTCTTTAGTCCATCAAACTCTATCCATAGCTATGGTTTCATTTTTTCTATCACCATGAAATCAATTCAACTAATTAATAAATTTGATGCAAAACTGTTTTTAACAACAGTGCCGCATGATCCTGGCATTTATCAAATGTTTGATTTAAGTGGCCAAATACTTTACGTGGGTAAAGCGCGTGATTTACATAGACGACTGACCAGTTATTTTCGTAAAACTGGGTTGAGTACAAAGAGTATCTCATTAGTTGGCCAAATCAACAGTATAGAAATCATTGTTACTAATACTGAAACTGAAGCGCTTCTGCTGGAAAGTAATTTTATTAAGAAGTTACAGCCACGCTATAATATTTTATTGCGTGACGATAAAGGCTATCCTTATTTGGTTCTTTCCGATCATAAGGATTATCCACGCTTGGATTATTATCGAGGCGCTAAGAAAGAAAATTATCGCTATTTTGGCCCTTATCCTAGTGCGATAGCTGCGCGGGAAGCATTAAATTTATTAC
>CAIUAS010000292.1 GCA_903897205.1 uncultured Gammaproteobacteria bacterium | reverse complement strand
TACAAATTAAATTAGCACAATTGCACGCGCTTGGAATAAACGCTTCTAACAACGAGGCCACTATAAAATACCTCCCCCGCCACGTATTAATAACTAATACAAACTTAATAAAAAGAATTCCTAATGGTTCTATTATTTTAATAATAGAACATCCTACTAACACAAATCTGATCGGTACGGAATTAAATGTCACCCATATGGGATTGGCAATTTGGAGACAGGATAAACTTTATTTTCGCGCCGCTTCATCAAGGCTAAATCGCGTCACCGATCTTAACCTGATTAATTATCTGCGTACCCAACCTTGGCTTAAAGGCATCAGCGTCTTAGCAATCATACCCACTAATTTAAAAAACTAATTTATTAGACTAACTTGAAATTAATCTATTAGTTTCTATTTTTGAAATATCTATATGCGCTAACTGAGCATCAAATCTCAGGTTATTTTTTTTATATTGTTCTATTAATGGCTTACTCTGGCCGTTCAAATAATAAATTTGATGGTCACCTAAAAACTTCTTCGCTTGAGCAACCTCAGAGTAATTAACTTCTTTATTAGATAACTCCGCTTCAGAGGCTGACTGATAATTATCTTCTTCTTTTTCATCTTGCTCTTTATTATCTTCCTTCAGCCTTGTACGATCACTAGTAATTCCTTGTGTCTCTTTGCCAGCAGGTTTATTGAGAGGATCATCTTTCTTTTTACTAGGTTGTGACAACGTTCGCATAATAGCCCTACCATCATTATTAGCAGCTGAGTCTACTTTACGTTCCGAGCTAGTATTATTAAAATCTTCCGCATAAAGACTCAAGGTGGGCGACAAACCAACCAAAACACAAACAGACAACACTAGTTTAATGACTTTTTGCGATGCAAATAATTTAGTGAAATTAGTAACGCTAAGTTTAGAAGGTCGCTTACTCAGAGGTAGCGATTCAGTTAATTTTTCAGGTGGTTTTTCATCCGATTTCATCGATAGTTTATTAATAAACCATTGCTTAGCTTTCTTTAAAGAATCTTCCAAACGCAAACGTCTCGGCAAATGAAAAATTTCCTTGCCTAATTGCGCCATAAAACCATTTTCTAGATTCAGATGGCTATTACCATCGCCTGCATATAACTGGTAACCACAAGCACCTGGCGCACTATAAAGCTCAGTACCATATAAACTGCTAGATGAATTGTGTACCGTTGCTTGAATAACTTGTAGTGTTTTCTGATCGACAGGATTATCAAACCGGGGATAATAGCCTTTTTGATGGTAAAAAATCTTGCTTGCCTCACCACGATTAACGAGATTGCTGCCTCTATCTTTATCATCATTACAACCTGTTAACGGCACTTGCCCCATATTAGCATTTAATCTTGTCAATATCGTTTGCAAGCAATAAGTATTCTCAGCTTTATTATATTGTTTACCATAATATAAATCTTGCGCATCAGTAAAATCTTGCAAAATATCTTTTAAATTCATTGAAACAGAAGAGGCTTGACCTGGTATTTGCAGTCTGGCTATTTCAGTTGTTACACGCTCTCGATTAAGAGACCACCATGTTTTACGTAACGTTAACAAATTAGCTTCATGTATATGCTGATTTTCTATCAGTTTTAAAATATTCTTTATTTTATATTGATACTCAGCTTGTAACGCTTGCTTGCGCATTTCGTCACTCGCATTTTCATAGCAATCTACTAATTTCTTTAATTCTGTATAAAGAATGCTTAACTGTTCCCGTCCCTGAGCTACTTTGCCTTTTAACTCAATAAATTTTTGATCTTTATCCAGCGCACTAAAAACAGCACTCAGTCTGCCCAAGTAATCATAGCTATAATCACACTTGATTTTTTGATGTACTTGATCGCAAAAATCATTAAACCCACGCGTATTAATCCAATGCTGCAAAGGATCCGAAAAAATTTCATAACGAAATCGATTAACACCAAAATCAAAGAAATTAATCTCAGGTTTTACATAAATTTCACGCTCTATACCATCTGGAAAACGAACATTTGCTTTAAAAGATTGCTCATTACAACTACTAAACGCTATAAATGACTCTACTATCTGTTGATACTGACGTTGTTGTTTATCAAGAAAAGCAAACTCTTTGCGAATGGGGCTTAACAAACGAATTTCTGTCAATGGAATACGTAATGCTGCTGCAGGTGTATTGTGTAAACTAATAAAATTATCAAACTGTAATGATTTAGATTTATCTCCATTATCGTTCCAGAACGACAATTCTTTAGCAACAAATTCATCAGCCAGCACTTCTACAATCTGCTCAACATTACGCACTGTCATTGCTAAACGCTTAATTGAATCTTCTTCTTGATATGGCACAGGAGATGGATGTCGATATTGCTGTAAAGTAATAACACGCTCACCTTGATTATTGATATAACCACACTCATTTTTACGCAACCCAGCAACACCTTCGCCTGAGCGACTATAGCAATTACGATTAATATTACGATTTGTTAACTCGCCAGGCTCATTTTTAAGCAAGCGTTTTTGTTCAGGATCCTGATTGATTTTTTCTAATTGTTTTTTAGTAACGCGGCCTTTAGGTATTTGCGTACTAAAATAGCTGCTAGAGGGTTCTTGAGTTGCTGAAGTTTTAACTGAAAACTGGCAATCGATTATTGGCCAAGCTTTTTTATAGCTATTACAAACATTATCCGCTGCCATTAATTTAGCTAATGCTTGCGCATGCGTTTCTGCTGGAATAAATGTCAATAATTCAGGCAACACCTTATTACGCATATAACTTAAATATTGCTGAAAAGCCGTTTCTAAATAGTGATAGCGCAGTTCTTTCTCACGCTGTTCTGGATTTTTATCGTTAGCC
>CAIUAS010000291.1 GCA_903897205.1 uncultured Gammaproteobacteria bacterium | reverse complement strand
CAGTGACGCGGCGTATTAAATGCAAAATGCACGAAGGAGTCCATCGACCGCACCATTTTCCCACAAGCGCAATACGCTGGCATGTGGAAAAACCGAGCATTCGACGGACGCGGTTATCCACCGCCAGGCCAATGTTCTTCGCTGGATATTTTGAAATATCCAGCTCAGCCCAGTAGCCTGTCCGTGGATAACCGCATGGCCAAAACCATGAGCTCATGGAGAATTAATAAAGTAAGCATTGAAGCCTTCTTCATACACTTGCTTAAAACGATCAAGTCGTGAAAGCGGTTCCTTTAATTCGGGTGACAACCACTCTATTGTTTCTTTAATTTCCTGATATTGTTGTAACAGATTAGGCCAATGCCAAATCGGTTCATGATGAAAAACACGATTGCGAAATAAACGAATTTTGGTAAGCCGTCGAAATACAAATTGTGGGGTCCTATCTCTAGCAACTAAACAAGGAAAAACTCCCTTTATGTGAGAGTGCCATAAAGGCGCATATTCCTTTCTGAACAGGCCTGTCCAAAAACCTAGTGTCAGAGACACAATTAATTGGTTTCGGTTATCCGCATAAGCGGGGTTGAGTTTAAGCTTATTTTTTGGCTCATTATGGATTCCAGGGTCTTATGTAACAAGCAATTGAACCAATGAACCCAACAAAGCTTTTCCTCGCTTTCTTATATTGTGCACGAATTCAAAAAATCCTAAATAAATCGGCAGCTTTTCTTGTGAAATTCCTCGATGTGGTCTTAACCATGAACGTAACAATGACCAAAATCCCTCAATCGTATTTACATGTATTTCATGAAAACCATCTCCATCTTCATCACATGCAAATTCACCAGCACCATGGTTAACTGTTTTATGTTCATATCCCCATGCAAGGAGTTGGCCATAAATAGCATATTCATCTGTATAAATCTTTGTTCCAGCGCTAATAACAGATTCAATCAATGGCTTTATTGTTACTTGCTTTACATTCTCAAGCATTTTGATAACCACTTCACCTGAACGTTGTATCATGCCAAAAATGGGTGGCTTTTCCTTTTCTAATGTGCCGCGGCCTCTGGCACCCCGTAGTCGGTTTCTTCTGCCTAGACGTCCCTTTTTTTTACTGCTGATGCATTTCCTTTGTGGCCTGCTACAATATAAACTTCATCACATTCTACTTCACTTGATAATTTAACCTCAGGTTTTTTCTCTACAATTCCACTACGTAGGATACTCGCCATATAATGGGCATCATCTTTATTCAAATTTAATTCCTTGGCAATTTGTTCTGTGGACAGATTAAGACCCATAAAATATAAAAAAATAATCCATATTTTTAAAGGTTGATGATGTCCTGAAAATACTGTATTGGTTAAATCGTCAAATCGCTTGCAACACTGTTTGCATTCATAACGTTGCTTATATATTTCTGTCTCATCTTTTCCTCGCTTGATAATATCATCCGAACAACAATGTGGGCAAAATGTTTTCCCTGGCCATCTCAAATCACGAACAGCTTCGTAACAACGTGCATCATCAATTAAATTTTGTATGTTAATTTCCATTCTTCGACAACCCTAGCAGACCACTATTTAGTGTGGAATTCTTAATGAGTTAATGCTTTTTAGCAAGACCCTGGAATCCATAATGAGCCTTAATTTATTATGGTATTCCCATGCTTTTTGGAAAATATGAATTCATGAATTGGCTACTGTTCATCATCATATTCTTCGCTGTTCACCTTCGTGATAATACGCATCGAGACGTGGTATTATTTTCATTAGCTAATTTCTGATCTGGGTGAGATACCAGATTAGGCTGTTCCCAAAATTGTTGAATTGCACTCAATGGTAAAGTAGGCTGTTGTGCAGAAACGGCGATATCAAATTCAGCGGTTTTGTCAAAATTTGGCAGAGTTCTTATTATTTCATGAGTTAATTTGCCAGAAACATGGTTATAGTGAGTTATAGCAGCACTTTGGCAACCCATATGTTTGTTGCGGCGTTCTAGGCGTTTCTCTTTAATTTCAAAGCGTTTCAGTATTTTATTTTGCTTAGCGATTTCGTGAATTATCTCTTCAACACGATTTATTTTATTTAGAATATCTGAAAAAATAGTATCTGTGATTTGATGACCATTTAAAGCTTTTCTAATATCATGTTTTAATTCTATTAATTTTTTATCAACAAATGAAAATTTGTCATCAAATAAGCTGGTTTGGCCTGTACGGCTAGTTTTTTGTGAAGCAATAATTTTTTCAAAGTTTTGTATTTGCTTTTGATAGCTTTCTAAATTCGCTCTTTCTGAACTAGATAAAGCATGTTTACGATTCCAGGGTAAAGTAAAAGGAGAATACTTACGAGTATAATGAGCAATGTATTGCCCTACAATCAGTTTTTCGCTAAAAGATGAAGTGCAATTTATGTGCTGTATTAATTGTTGTTCTGGCATCGGATTTTCACCTGAGTGCGAATTAATCGCACTGGCATGTTCTGTTAAGGTAGTATCAGGAACACTAAATAAATTTTTAACGGCACTTGTAAGGTGAACTGATAAAGCTTTTTGCAATTCTATTGCAGATCCCATTGCTTCTCTTTCTTGATTAGATAAATCTTGTGGTATTGATTGAGTTACCACTTCCTCTAAAGTTCCATTTTTTGAATCACTACTAAAAATTTTTCGAATGGACTGATACCCTCTATCTAAAACAGAAAAAGCAATAACGGGTGAAAACCAAGGAATAGCAACAGAACGAGTAGCATCTGAAGTAAATAGAATGCTGTTAATTACTTTCAATTGGTTCTCAGGAAAACGATCATTAGTTTGATGGTTAGAAATAGGTAATCCAGCATTGTTTTGAGTTTCAAATACTCTATGTTGTGATGGTTGTGGATTAGTACAGGTTTCACCTTCACAGAAGGCTTCATTTGATTGAGCAACTTGTGTCTGCTTTGCATTTGTCTGGAGAGGTATTTCTTCTTTAGGCTGGACTTGATCTTTATTTACAGATAAAGAGCCTTCAATTCGACTGACATTATATCCATATAAATTCTCAATCATAGATTCTATGATATTATTTTCGTCGGACAAAAAATAGCTATGCAATCCGTAATTACTTGATCTCAATGGTACAAAATCTGTTAAAACATCCCAAGCTTTCGATTTTATTTGATCAAATGAGCTTGGCCATGAAATAATTTTTGACACATTATGAGGGCTGCCAGTTTTCTCATCAAAACAACACAATATGTTTGTCATATTGTGTTGTCTAGCAAGCCATTCTTTATTTTCCCAAATGGAAAGTATTCCCGTTGTTGCTGAAGCCGTTAGCAAAGTAATACCAGCTGTTGGTGGACTAAAAAATAGAAAAGGAATTGCAACTCTTTTAGTCGTATCTAATAAGGATTTTCCAAAATATTTTAATTTGTAACCTAGAGATTCTGTTAGAACTGAATCGATATGTGGAATGTACAAACGATATCTAGTTCCCAAATGAATACCCACAGTATTAATGAGATTAGGAGCAGACAAATAACCAGTGATTATTTTATTAGCGGTTGTCTCATTAAAATTTCTAACTTTACGCGCAATTGTAAAAGAACCAGGACTTTCAAATGTAACTGCTGGGATTAATAATTCGGATGCGCAAACTTCAGCCATTAATGCTCCAGCAGAGTGTCCAGTTAGATAAACATTATAGTCAGGGTATTGTTTTTCGAACTCTGATAGTGCTTGCGCTGTTTCATTCAACTCAATTTTTAAATAAGGCTGAATTTCTGTCAGCTGATCTGAAAAAAATTTTAGAGTGTTAGGATCATCAATCCCAGAAGCTTTGAGTAACTCAGTTCTCGTTTCTTCATCGGCAATAATAAGATCCAAAAAATAAAAGAAGCTGCCTTTAAAAAGCCGATGAAAATAATGTCCAAAGAGAAAAGAAGAAATGAAAGAAATAGTAGTCTGCGTCCAATTACTATTTTTATAGTATTCTGATAAATATTTTAGATAGACATCTGCAATATGTAGACGTTGATCACTACTTAAACTTTTATCAAATTGTTCGTAAATACTAACTGTCTTCTCAAGGCCAATAGCCATATCTTTAAAAAGGGCTTTTGCAATGTGAAATTTTTTCTCTTTTTTTTCTAATTCTATTTTTGATTTGATATCCTCACGTAGCTTATTAATAAATTCCTGAATATATCGAATATTATCAGGCTCAAGGTTAAACAGAGTAAATCCAAAATTATTTTTCCAATCTTCATTATTATTACTACCACGAATACTAATGATAATTGCTTTGTTAACATGATTGATGTACGCACATATACCTAAGCCCTCTTTTCCATGAGGATAATATGCATCATATATTTCCCAACCACTAGGCGGCTTCCCACCTCCTTCTACATAAACTTCATTAGCAAGATAAGCATAAGTATAATGATCAATTACAGATTTTTTCATAATATGTAGTTCTCGTAAAATAATTTATATGCAAAATTGCTGTATAACTTTTTCAACCTCAGCAATCCTTAATATGATCAGCGAATGCAGAGAGCATAAAAATGTGGGGGAGCTCCTTGACAAAAATTATGCGACTTTTCGCATTTCTGTTACCAATTTCGCCGCATGGTTGTCAAGGAGCTCCCCCACATTTTTATGCTCTCCCGTATGTCGATAAGCACCCAGCAAAACGCTGTTGGTATCGACTAACTGAAACTCCTCAAGCAAACCCGCACGTTTTAAGTAAATATAGTCTTGCAGCTTTGATATAAACACCGGTATCATTTCTTGATAATCATTGACATGTTATACAAAAAGCGGATGAATGGCCATTGATTTACCATCTACTGT
>CAIUAS010000290.1 GCA_903897205.1 uncultured Gammaproteobacteria bacterium | reverse complement strand
TGCTTAGCTTACCCCACATCCCATCATCGATAACCATCCGTGACATCCTTTCAGAAAAAGAACAAGGGAGTCTTTTTACACTATTTTTGTTCTTTAAAAAAGTTTAGGGACAGAACCTAATATATACTCTAAAATAGTAGTTAATATTAGCAGAATGGTCTTTGCTGCTGAGTCTTTTGATGAGAGAGTTTTTTTAGCAACCATTAATATTTTAGGGACTTGCGCTTTACAAAATGATCAGAGTTGTTTGGCGCAACTTGATTTTTTCTATCATCAAATTATTAATTTGTATGCTGAGTCTGCAGCTGCGGATAAATTAAAAAATACCCTTTGTGATCAGTACATTGCTTTGCTAGCAAGCAGTGCTGAGCCCTCAATTTTAATTGACGCTAAGGAGCGGTTGCGGTTATTGGGCAAGATTGTTAGCTTAAACATGGATGCTAATTGTAAGTTCTCAGCTAATAGTCTCGATGATATTTGTTCTGTATTAAAAAAATATTTTGATTCTGCTTTATTTAAGGGCGAACTATTCCAACCGTATGAGCCAGTAAAAGTTCTGGCTGAATTTCTGCGATATTTTGCTGAGGCGCTTGAACCAATGAATTTAGTCAATAACAATAATAATATTACCCAACTAAAATTGGCTTAAAGGGATGACAATGGCTTTAGAAAATCCAAGCCGTAATGTAATGTGCCTGCGGCAAAAGCCGCAGGGCATTGGTTAATAAGGAGGTTTTAAGTATTTTTTAAAATCTGCTTGGCTGTATTGACTAATTTATTGCGCGCAAGTAGTAGTTGGAAACGTGAGCCGCCCATTTGGCGCCATAATACAGCGGCACGTACGCCGGCTAATAATAAGGCGCGCACTTTATTTAAAATCTCGGGTTGATTTAAAAATTTGGCTTGGCCTACGATTTGGATGCGAAATGGCAGTGTGCCTAATGTTTTTAAATAAATATCGGCAAGGCTGGCGATAACGGTGGGGTGGGTATGGGCGAAATAGTTCGCTTGTGAGATAGCGTAAATAACTCGTCGTTTTAATTGACTCTGCATTTCAGGGTTTTTTCTAAGCTTGCGTTCAAGGTGAAGTAAGCTAATAACGTAACGTCCAATATAAGGATCGGTGGCGGATTTATTACTGTTTAATAATTTAGTCAGTTCTTTTAAACCAATACTAACGCCTTTTTCGTTGTTAAAAACGGCGGCTACATTTTCGGCATCTATTTTATAAATGCTGCTGATAGTTGTTTCGTAAATGCTTTCATCAACCTTGCCTGTTTTAGCAAGGTCTCGTACTAAGCTTGCGGCTTGAAAAACGCCGGCCAACGCTAAAGTAATATCTCGGAGTCTTTGTTCATTCATATGTGTAACTATTCATTATCTATTATGCCGCCGCCTAGACAAATGTCTGCTTGATAAAATACTATTGATTGTCCTGGCGTAACAGCCCATTGAGGCTCTTTAAATTCAACTAGATAGTTGTTATTGCTGTTGGACATGATAGTACAACTTTGTTCGGTTTGCCTATATCGAGTTTTGGCGGCACACGTGAGGGGCAGTGCTGGTGCTTGTTTGCTTACCCAAGTTATTTGAGAACAGGAAAGTGAATGGGTAAAAAGCAAAGGGTGATCGTGTCCTTGTGCTACGATTAATACATTGCGATTAATGGCTTTGCCAACAACATACCAAGGTTTTGCTTCGGACTGTTTGCGTCCGCCAATATGTAATCCTTGGCGTTGGCCAATGGTGTAATACATTAAGCCATCGTGACGGCCAATCATTTCTCCTTCCGGTGTTTCCATGTTGCCCGGTTGCGCGGGTAAATAGCGGCTTAAGAATTCTTTGAATTTGCGCTCGCCAATAAAGCAAATGCCGGTGCTATCTTTCTTGGCGTGAGTAATTAAACCTGCTTGTGCCGCGAGCTTACGTACGAGGGGCTTTTCTAAATGGCCAATGGGAAATAAACTGCGACTTAATTGCGGTTGCCCCAGAGTATAGAGAAAGTAACTTTGATCTTTGTTGGGATCGAGGCCTTTTAATAAATAATATCGCTCTTTCTTTTGCTGGATGCGCGCATAATGCCCCGTGGCGATATAATCAGCGCCTAAATGCATTGCATAATCTAAAAAAGCTTTAAATTTAATTTCGCGATTGCAAAGAATATCTGGATTAGGCGTACGGCCGGCACTGTACTCGGCTAGAAAATATTCGAACACGTTGTCCCAGTATTCAGTCGCAAAATTAACGGTGTGTAATTTTATACCTAACTTATCGCATACGGCTTGCGCATCTGCGATGTCTTCACTGGCGGAACAATATTGGTCGGTGTCGTCTTCTTCCCAGTTTTTCATGAAAAGGCCTTGTACATCGTAGCCTTGTTCTTTTAGTAACAGCGCGCTAACGGAGGAGTCAACCCCGCCGGAAAGACCTACGACAACACGAATAGCAGAATTGGCTTTCATAATTTGGGTGGTAATATAAAATTTTAGTTGTGCCTATTGTCAATTAAAATGGTGGAAAATCAATAGACTTCATGCAAAACATAATTAACGGGCTCATGGAAGCCTGAGAACTGCATAGACTTGGCTATGGCTAAGAAATTTAGTTTTAAATTACGTAATGACGATGAAGAAGGTACTAGACAATTGTTGAATACAATTTTACACTTACGCTGCCTTAATGGGGCGCTTTTTATATGATGTAAGCAAAGAGTTATATATTCAAAGGCTAAAAATTTAAGATGTCTAATTACTGGAAGGGGTTCTAACATTGTGAGTAAATTTCGACATATTCTTTTTACGATCCTAACTTTGGGGTTGACGCTTTTATTAAGTGGCTGTAAAGCAGTCATGTTAGATCCTAAGGGCATCATCGCGGCAGATGAGAAGCAAATACTGATTACCGCTGTAGGTTTGATGCTGATCGTCGTTATTCCAGTCATTATCCTTACTTTTGTCATCGCTTGGAAATATCGGGCTAGTAACACCAAAGCGAAATATACCCCTGAATGGTCGCATAGCACGATATTAGAAATAGTATGGTGGACGATTCCCTGTGTCATCATATTGATACTTGCAGTAATCACCTGGATTAGTTCTCATCAATTGGATCCTTATAAACCTCTTGATCTGAAGGCTAAGCCCGTCACCATAGAGGTTATTGCATTAGATTGGAAATGGCTGTTTATCTATCCTGACCAACATATCGCGACCGTTAATTTTGTGGAACTACCGGTTAATGTTCCAGTAAGATTTTTGATAACGGCTGATGCGCCAATGAATTCATTTCAAATTCCCCAGCTGGCGGGACAGATTTATGCGATGCCAGGAATGCAAACTAAGTTAAATATCATGGCTACTGCAACGGGCGATTACGCGGGCATGTCCGCTAATTATAGTGGAGTAGGATTCACATACATGAACTTTATTGCCAGAGTCGCTACGCAGGAAGATTTTAATAAGTGGGTGAAAACAGCCCAGAAATCTTCGGATAAACTGGGTATGGAAGCTTATAATAAGTTAGCTATGCCTACGCGGAATAATCCTCCTGAATCTTTCTCAGCAGTTGCTGATGGTTTATTTAATGCAATCATGATGAAATATATGATGCCAGGGCCAGCGATGAAAGGCATGGAAAACAAAGGCATGCAAGACATGCATAATAAGGATTATTCTTCTGACAGAGACTATCAGTCGGGTTATAATAAGAACAATGTTCCACCTACACCAGTAAATAATTAAGGTAAAAAGACATGCTTGAACAAATGCTATTTGGAAAGTTAACACTAGCAGCAATCCCTGTCCATAATCCCATTATTATGGGAGCTGGGGCATTTATGGGGATTATAGCTGCGGTGGTGGTCGCTGCGTTATTTTATTTTAAAAAATGGAAGTGGCTGTGGAGCGAATGGTTAACGTCAGTTGATCATAAAAAAATTGGTATTATGTATATTATCTTTGCCTTTGTGATGCTTCTTCGCGGGTACTCAGATGCGATCATGATGCGTTTGCAACAGGCTATTGCGGTAGGCAGCTCGGCCGGCTATTTACCGCCTGAACATTATGAGCAAATATTCACTGCGCATGGCGTTATCATGATCTTTTTCGTGGCGATGCCTTTGATGTTTGGTCTGCTCAATATTGGTGTGCCATTGCAAATAGGCGCGCGAGATGTTGCTTTTCCTTATTTAAATTCTTTAAGCTTGTGGCTCACCGTTGTTGGCGCGATGTTAGTCAATATTTCATTAGTGGTGGGTGATTTTGCTGGAACAGGCTGGTTAGCATATCCTCCCCTCTCTGAATTGACTTATAGTCCCAATGTAGGCGTTGATTATTATATTTGGGCATTGCAGATATCGGGTGTAGGAAGTTTATTATCAGGCGTTAACTTCTTTGTTACTATTCTTAAAATGCGTTGTCCCGGTATGTCATTAATGAAAATGCCGATATTTATCTGGGCTGCATTGGCTACCGTTATTCTGGTAATTCTCGCTTTCCCAGTATTAACGGTCACATTAGGTATGCTGTTCTTAGATCGTTTCATGGGTATGCATTTCTTCACGGCCGGCTTTGGCGGCAACGCGATGATGTATGTCAATATGATATGGATATGGGGACATCCTGAAGTTTATATTCTGGTGTTACCTGCTTTCGGTATTTTCTCTGAGGTGGTTGCCACTTTTGCTAAAAAGCGTTTATTTGGCTACACCACTATGGTGTGGGCGATCGGCGCCATTACGGTCTTATCGTTTATCGTATGGTTGCACCATTTCTTTACTATGGGTGCAGGCGCAGATGTCAATGCCTTTTTTGGAATAGCCACTATGATTATTGCGATACCTACCGGTGTCAAAATCTTTAACTGGTTATTTACCATGTATAGAGGGCGAATTGATTTCAAAGCGCCGATGCTATGGACAATTGGATTTATGACTACTTTTGCGATAGGGGGCATGACAGGAGTTTTAATGTCAGTTCCGGCTATCGATTTCCAAGTTCACAATAGTGTTTTCTTAATAGCGCATTTCCATAATGTTATTATTGGTGGTGTTGTCTTCGGCTATTTTGCTGGCCTCATCTACTGGTTTCCAAAAATGTTCGGCTTTAAACTAAATGAAGTGCTTGGAAAATGTGCTTTTTGGTGCTGGATTGTCGGGTTCTATGTTGCTTTTATGCCAGCTTATTATCTTGGCTTAATGGGCATGACAAGACGCTTAAACCATATTGATGCTTCTACAGGCTGGCAGCCTTATCTCATTGTTGAAGCGATTGGCGCTGTTATTATTGGAATTGGTGTCGTTTTCCAAGTTCTCCAATTGGTCATTAGTATTAAAAACCGTGAAAAATATAAAGATACGACGGGCGATCCATGGGATGGCAGAACGTTGGAATGGTCAATTCCATCACCACCCCCATTTTATAATTTTGCTATTACCCCTGTGGTCCATAGTAGAGATGCGTTCTGGGAAGCAAAGCAAGAAAGATTAAAGAACCCCAATTTAATTGAAAAACCACACTATACCGATATCCACATGCCTAAAAATACATCCGTAGGTTTCCTGATAGCGGTGTTCGCTGGTTTATTTGGATTTGCTATGGTATGGCATATCACATGGTTAATAGTACTAGGCATTATCGGTATATTTGCTACCGTTATAGCGCGCACATTTAATACTGATATTGACTATTATGTCAAAGCTGAAGAAGTTGAAAAAATAGAAACACAATTAAGATTAAATAGGGCGATATAATGACGACACAAACTTTAAGTACTCATGATGAGCATCATCATAATGCAGATGCTACCGATGTTTTTGGCTTCTGGATCTACATTCTAAGTGATTGTATTTTATTCTCTATTATTTTTGCTACTTACGCAGTAATTCATACTAATACTTATGGAGGGCCAGGGCTTAAAGAGCTAACTAATATGCCCTATGTTTTAGGTGAAACGATGGCCTTACTCGCTAGTAGTTTCACATACGGCCTTGCCATATTGGCTCTTTATAAAGGTAATCGGTGTAAACTTTTAACTTGGCTTGCCATTACTTTTTTATTTGGCTTAACCTTCGTGGGGATGGAAATAAATGAATTTGTTCATTTATACATTGAAGGACATACTTGGCAAAGCAGCGCCGCTTTATCAGGATTCTTTACCCTAGTGGGTACGCACGGCTTTCACGTTAGTATGGGGTTGTTGTGGATGCTGGTGATGATGTTTCAAGTTGCAAAATCCAATATTACGCCTGCTATCAGCAGAAGATTAACCTATTTGGGTTTGTTTTGGGCCTTTTTGGATATTGTGTGGATTTTCGTATTTACGGTCGTGTATTTAATGGGGTCAATATAATATGTCTAATCATCATCCTGAAGTGGGCACACAATACGGTAGCGGTCAAAAAACATTTAGAGCATATGCAATTGGCTTAGTCCTATGCGTAATATTAACGCTCGCCGCATTTGGATTAGTGGAATATCGTTGTTTTTCTAATGAATATCTTTATATCTCATTAGCAGTGCTAGCTATTATACAATTATTTGTCCAGTCAGCTTGTTTTCTTCGCCTAAACGCAAGTCCCGAAGGTCGGTGGAACTTAATGCCATTTCTCTTTGCTATCCTTATTGTGGCGATTTTAGTCAGTGGTTCGCTTTGGATTATGTATAATTTGAATTATAACATGATGAATTAAGCGGGCTTGCTATGCCATGTTTTGAGTGGAAAGTTTTGTAACTACTACGGCGGAATATGGCATTCCTTCTCTTCTTGCTAAGCCGTGACGCGTTATTTTATTAGAAAATAATGATCAACCAATAATGTTACAAATAACATCATCAGATAAAAAATCGAATAATGAAAAGTTCTAATGGCAACTTTATTATTGTTCGTCAACAATAAAACTATCGCATACGCTAAGAACCCTAAGTTAAGCAGCAAAGCGCTTATCAAATAGATGATACCACTCATACCCACTGCATATGGCAGCAGACTACCAGCCGTCAATATTAGCGTATATAACAAAATATTTAGCTTAGTGAATCTGACTCCATGCGTTACTGGCAACATGGGAATATTTGCTTTGGCATAATCTTGTTGGCGGTAGATTGCTAATGCCCAAAAATGTGGTGGTGTCCAAGCAAAAATAATGAGCACTAACAGTAGACTGTTAGGATCTAAATGCCCCGTTACCGCTACCCAGCCTAACATTGGAGGAGCGGCGCCTGCGACACCACCAATCACGATATTTTGTGGGGTAGCGCGTTTAAGATAAAGCGTATAAATTCCGGCATAACCTATGAGTGTGAATAAGGTTAATACGGCTGTAAGTGTATTAACAAACATAATTAAAATAGTCATACCAAGGCAGCCAATCAGTGCAGCAAAGAACCAGGCATGACGAGCCGAAATTCGACCTGTAGGCAAGGGGCGACGCTGGGTACGTGCCATCATGCTATCAATACGTTGATCAACTAAATGATTCACTGCTGCGGCAGAACCAGCCATTAGCGCGATACCTAATGTGCCAAAAACGAGCGCATTCCAAGGCACAATGTTATCGGTTGCTAGTTGCATTCCCACTAATGCAGTTAGCATCATCAGTGCGACTACTCGAGGTTTGCACAATTCTAAATAGTCACGCCATTTGGCGCGCGTTTCAACTTTATTATAGGGCAATTCACTGGCGTGCATGTATGTGTTACCTAAAGGTTTTGCAAGAAGTCTAATGCACTTAAACTACCCAAATTAGCTTAAATAAGCAATATAATAAGCCTTATTACGCTCAAATTGTGTTTAAGTTTTTTTCGAAATCGTAGAGGGATAAAACACATGATTATTATTGTTATTTGCATGAATTAAAATACGACCGGCTGGAACAATTAATGCAATTAAAATAATGAGTGGAATGAGCGTCCAAAGTATTTCTAAAGTAGAACGTTTATGAAAATTAGCTTCTTTCGATTTGCGATAAAAAATTAAAATATAAAGTAGTATTCCAAAAACAAGGATGCCAATCCCTATACAAAGCCAAAATACCAGCAAGTGTAGGTTAGCATTATTATGATTATTTATTAGTGCGCTAGCTAGCATGGGCTCATTGTTGAGCGCAGCATACGCAGATAAACTGGTAAATAGCAACGCAAAAAAACCGCATAATATCGTTAAATACCGCATTAGTAAGCCTTCAAAAATAGTTAATCTTTCATTGAGTAGTGATGCTATGTTCGAGCATATATTCTACCGTTGCTTGTATTTCTTGATCTGAGCAAGAAACACAATTGCCTTTAGGTGGCATGGAGCCAATACCATTAATGGTATGCTGTAAAATAATATTTGTTCCCTGTTTGCTGCGAGGTATCCAAGCAGCGGTATCACCTATTTTAGGTGCGCCAGCCGCGCCGGTATTGTGACAGGTAGCACAATAGCTAGTATAGATTTTTTTTCCTGTATCACTGCCAAGTTTATTAGGCTTTCTTGGCGCCAGCTTGCTTTTTACGGTTTTAAGATAACTAGCAATCGCACGTAAATCATCCGGCGACATATATTTTAAACTATTATTATTCACTTCAGCCATGGGCCCTTTGACAGGGCCGCCAGTTAATAATTTATCTTTAGCAAAAACAGCGGCAATCTGCTCGACCGTATAGTTTTTTAGCGCATCGCTGGTTATAGCGGGCGCGTAATAATGATCAACTATGCTGCCTTTTAAGAAATATTCTTCTTTAGCGGCGCCCATAAAATTAATGGGAGTATGACACATGCCGCAATGGCCTGGTCCTTGTACCAGGTAAGCGCCACGATTCCATTCAGCTGATTGATGAGGCTCGTACCGATATTCGCCAGAATGAAAAAACAAAAAGCGCCATCCTAATGCTAAGAAATGCCAGCGAAAAAGCGGCGCATTTGCGGGCACTGTCTGATGTATCGGTTTTAAACTAAAAAGATAAGCTTTTATTGCTAATAGATCAGTACGATTGATTTTTGTGAAATAAGGATAAGGAAATGCTGGAAAATAATAAGAGCCATTGGGCTTAATACCCTGTTGCATGGCTTTAAGGAATTGCTCATCTGTCCAATTACCAATGCCCGTATCTTTATCGGGGGTAATATTGGGCGTGTAAAGGGTGCCAACAGAAGTCTTAATGCCTAATCCGCCTGCAAAAGGTGTGCCGTTATGTTGAGTATCGGTGTGACAAGCAATGCAATCGCCCGCTTTAGCTAGATATTCGCCTTTTTCAATTAGCGCGCGTTGCGTGCTTATGCCATAATTGGGTTTTGGATAGGCAATGCCTTGTTCGGTGTGAGTAAAATCTGAGTTTGGTAACGCAAAACTTAGAGTAGGTAGGCTAAGCCAAATGGCTGACAATATAATAATGAAGGTTTCTTTTTTCAATACATACAAACTTTTCATTATCTATTTCGCCAGATGATTTTTTTAAGCTTAAGGCGGCCAGTTTAACTAATTCTTAATTAATTACAAAATATCGTGTCTGAAAAAGTAAAACAACAACAGATTGCAAAGGCGGTACATTTACTTAAAGCGGGTGCTTTAGTCGCATTTCCGACTGAAACGGTTTATGGTTTAGGCGCTGACGCGAGTAATCCGAATGCAGTTAATAAGATTTTTCTTGCAAAAGGCAGGCCCACTGATCACCCGCTTATTGTTCATTTAGCGGATAAAGCGCAATTAACAACATGGGCACGCGATATACCCGCCATGGCGTGGGAATTGGCGGAACAATTCTGGCCTGGGCCCTTAACTTTAATTTTAAAACGTGCTGACTCAGTATTAGACATCGTAACCGGTGGACAAGATACAGTGGGTTTGCGTGTTCCAAGTCATCCCATAGCGCAAGCGATATTACAAGCCTTTGGCGGAGGTATCGTTGCTCCTTCGGCTAATAAATTTGGACAGATCAGCCCAACTCAGGCTAGTCATGTTCAGCAAGAATTAGGGGAGGCTGTAGATTTAATCGTTGAGGGTGGCGCTTGCACCGTAGGAATTGAATCAACCATTGTCGATCTCAGTAGCGCTATACCGCGTATTTTACGCCCAGGCGCAATTTCAGCTAGCCAATTAAGCAAGACACTTCACATGACCCTAGAAATGCCCACATTAAATAAAAAAACATCGGCAACAGTTACTATTCCTAAAGTGTCAGGTGGGTTGCTGTCACACTACGCGCCTGTCACTCCATTAAAAATCGTAGCAAAAAATGAATTGCAGGCAGAAATAACCAAATTAATTTTGCAAGACGCCGCATGCAGTGTGTTAGCGCACTCTTTTGCGCCAGTTGCAACGAGTAAACTTTTAAGCTGGTTGCCAATGCCAGCAAGTCCTGCAGAATACGCTCGCGATCTTTATACTAATATGCGCATTGCAGATGCATATAAAGGCAAGGTCATTTTGGTGGAAGCACCTCCTACTACTGAGGAATGGTTCGCAATTTGGGATAGGTTACGTAAAGCCTCGGCTGCAAAAATATAGATTGATAATAATGAGTTGGTATCAAATAAAAAATGCGACGGTATCGCTATCCATTAAGGTTAAACCGAATGCC
>CAIUAS010000289.1 GCA_903897205.1 uncultured Gammaproteobacteria bacterium | reverse complement strand
TGCACCGTATTATCCTCATTTTCTAATTTATTGGCATACTTTTTAGCGACCGTTGCTATATGGCTATCCAAAGTATCATAATAAACAGAATGCGACGTTTTAAACGTATTTAATGTCTCCCGCAAAGCTTTGGGGACCTTAGGTTGATCAAAAGTTTTATTGAGATCACCATATAATTGCTTTATAGCTTCAGCCCGTCTTTCCATCGTTTTAATGAGAATCGGTAGCTGTGTTTTATCGTTATAGCCATTAGTGCCACTTAATGTATGCTCAAATTGATCTTTTGCTTGATCAAATAATTTGAATAAATCACTTACCTTGGTTAATTCGCCCTTTAAATTAGTTAAATAATGCGTTTCTATGGCACACATATTTTTCTTACTTAACTTAGCTAATAACTGCGGGGTAGCGATGATAGCCTGAAAAGCTTGAAGACTACTTTTCGACAACTCCACCAAATCAACATTAGAGCTTATGCTAAAAGGCGTGAATAATTTCTTTAAAAATCCTTCTTGCTGACAATGTGCTTTTATCACTTCAATAATCTGGATTGGCGTCAGCCTATCTTGCTTATCTGCATTTTTGCTCGCCAGCATAGTATATTTTTTAGCTTGAAAGATAGTTAATGCCGCTTGCGCATCGGATTTTGCTATTTGATACACTCGTTCTTTAAGACTGATATCATTCGCAATTCTACTGACAAAATCAGCATTATCTTTATGCTTGTAAAGGACCTTCGCTAAATCTTGACTGCTCAGTTTTTCATTGCCATAACCAATCACCAGCAAGGCTTTTTGCACATCTTTTAACGCATCCAACAATTTTATTTCACCAGCGCGATGCATACCAAAATAGCTAGCTCTTATATTATCGCGCTTTAATTTTTCAGGAAATGCTCGCTTTAATACTGTATCTAACTGCTCAGCGGGAACAGCATTCAATGCAGCAAAAAGTTTGGCGGGTTTATCTGCTAAACTTTGCATTATTTGCGTTAATGCATTTTGTTTAACCTCAGGGCCCAAAGCTATTACCGCTGCGGCAACCTTGAGCTCATTGTTAACAATTTTAGCCACTTGAAAATTTATCTCGTTATTAGAGGTTACCGGATTAATAACCGTATTCACCAATTCTTTGATGGCTGCACTATAATGATATATTAATTCTTCAACGCCTAAGCCCACATTATCACTAGCCTGATAATAACGTTTTCTAACATCAAGCAAAATTTCACAAACCGCTAGCATTAAAGGATCATTAGTATTCTGCATTTCGCTTGCATAAGCCTTGCTGATTACTGCAAACAAATAATTGTGATCAAGTTCCTTTTTCATGGCCTCAATGCTTGCATTTAATTCACTATCGGATAACTCAGGCTCACCCGCCTTGCGCGCTTCCCTTTGAATTAAATCACCTTGCTGTTGCCAAAACACATTCCAATTATCACCACTGCCTCTAAAGTTAGCTATTAGCGTATTGAAGCTGGTAAATATTTTTTCCATATTGGTTTTTGTCAGCCAATTAACTCCCTGTTTTTGGGCATGGCTTATTTCTCCGTAGGTAGTTTTGAGCAGGGCTATAGCTTTTTGAACTTGTTCATTCGAGCCCATCTCTTTAAAGTCATCAAATATTCTCAATGGCATCTCATGTAGTCTTTTCTCTAAACTTTTCATTTCCGCGCCATTTGATGGCTGGGTTGTTAGCTTTTTATTAATAAAACTAACAAATTGAGCATCCTTATTTATATCCTTAAGTTTACGTTCAAAAACTAACGGAGTTATGACATTTTTATTTTCTATATAATTCTTTTGAATCTCGACATAATTTTCTATTAAGAATCCTTTAACAAGTTCAGATTTTTCGCCGCGTTCAACTAAAATATTTAGCGCGCTTAAATCCGCTAATATTGATGCTTTATTTTTTTGTAGCAATTCAGCAACTTTATTTAGATCCTTATCTTCTACTATTTCCTGGGCAACGTTAGCGGCTTCCGATAAAGTTTCAGTAGTAGTTATTCCCCTGCTATTTTTTTCAACCCATATTAATTTAGGCCGGATGATTTGTGCAGCAGCCAAACCCAACTTATGCATTTCTTCCATGCGATCGAAATAAGTTTTTATCTCTATCAGATTATCAAAACTATCATCCATCAGTGTGACATTAAAAGCTTTGCCAGGATTTTTTTCCTCCAGCTGTTTAACGAAATAAATATATTGCTTTATTTTACCAAGGGGTTGTTTAGCGCCTTGTTCAGCATACCCTTGAGTTTCGACATCTACCAACACTTGAATTTCCGGAGAACTAGGGACAGTGTCAACCTGCATGATTTTTTCAAATGCACTGAGCTCATTAAAATAACCATCTAATCCTTTAGAACTCGCAAGCAAGTGATCACTTGACGATGAAACACCATCAATTTTAATTTGGTGCTTTTCAGCTAACTCAGGGATAGTTTCGCTTAGCTTTGCGCTGCCAATATTAATCTTTGATTTTGACAAAACAATATTACGCTGCGTAAAGATATAGTTTGCTGTTTCTCTATTGTCATTCTTAGCCTTATGGTCATTAATTTCTGCTATGACGTTTTGATTAATTTCGTGTCGCCCATCTGCGGTATAAGTTATCAACGTATCATCGAAATCAAGCAAGTTAACATCCATAAGCTCCGTTATAGCATTTTGATTAACTTGGTCCTGTTCAGCCTTTAAAACAGCAATATAATCTGGCCTTGCTTGTTTTATTGCATTAAACAGTTCTTGTTTAATAGCACCTTGAGGCGTTATTTTTCTATTGGTATACTCAAGCATTTCATCATTAGAGAATATCCTTTCAATAGCTTTGCGGGTAGGTTCCGAATTATCGGTTGCAAATTTACCCACCTCTAATAACTCAGTAATAAGTTTTACATCATTATAAAATTCGGCTGAAATTTTGCTGGGATTTGAGTCATCTTGTAACCATTGTTGCTTGGTGACGCCTTTATTCATAGGAGACATCTCGCTTAAAAAGCGCTGGAGAGCGGGATATTTAAAATCAAAATCTTTCCAAATTTCCAGGATAGAATTTTCCCGAAGATCATTTAATGTTTTAACAGCGCTTGCTGTATCATTTTTTAATCGTAATCCCAAATTTTTATTCGACACTGGAAATCCATGCACAAATACAGCTTGCAAAGTTTCCAGATCGGTTAATTTCAGTTGTTTTATTTTTGCAGTAATTTCACTTTTGCTTTTATAATCCGTTGCGCCATTAATTTCTTTAATATATCCATTCAATTTTTCTTTAGTCGTAAGATAATGACCTGCTACATTTACAAACTTAGTAAACATATCTTTAAACAAAGCATCATCACTAAATCTTGCAAGTTTTGCTATATTTTCCCAGTATGCTTTAAGGGCACTCAATTTTTCAACAAGGCTATCTGATTCTTTAGTTATTGCAACAACGCCTTCGCCACCCAAGGAAGCTTTTTTAGGTGCACCATCTGCGATAAGTCCAACAAAGTTCAAAGCCATAGTAGTAATCTGCGTACTTTTAAACTCATTTTTTTCTTCTAGTTTCCTTTCTGTAACCTCTCTGTTTTCAACCGCTTTTAACAAATTAACTAAACAGGTTTTCACCTCAACAGAATTTTCCGGATTATTTATTTCTTCGTTTAAATACTGCTTTTTCTCAGCTATTGAAGGTTCACTTCCAAAATCCCTTAAAGTTTTCATCGCATTGCGAGGAGCAACTGCATGCAATTTATTTTCATATTTTTCCTGCTGTTCAACCGCTCTTAAGGCAAAAGCAAGCCTAATGCTCATTTCATAATAAGACGAATATTTTAAGATATCCGGCCCTCGCGATTCGCGCAATATCATGTGTTCCTTTTTCAATTTAGCTGCTATTTCCCCTTCTGTACCACTAAATATTTGATCAAACTTATTCAGCAATTGAATTGCAAAAACAAATGCACCAGTGCGATCAACGCCTTGCCGACAATGGACACGCACACTTGCTTTCTCTTCTTGCCCCTGTCTAATTACCTTGTAAAGTAGTTCTAATGCCTGACTATCTAAGTTTAACTTGTCTGCGCCTTCGGCTTGGACATAGTAAATATCTGTTTTGAAGCCCAATTTATCTTTTTCAATGACATCATGTGTTATCTTTTGATTAGCATTTTGCGAAAAACGTTCAGAATGTTCTGAATAGAATTTATTATTTTCATTGTCCTCTCGCTTTCCCAATACTAAAACAATTTGCTTTTTAGTGGGATGTGTTTCATTGATAGCGCCTGCAGTTGCCTTTACATATTCTAATTCATCAACTTTTTTTCCATCAATCTCGATTTCATTTTGTCGCGCAAATTCAGGGCTTAAAGAAGCATATAGCCAGGGTAATTCCTGATGCTGTGTTATTCCAACGGGTAAATTTTCTTGCACAAAATAATAGCAATTGCCTCCAAGCCGAACCACTTTCCGCTCAGCTTCCTGCTTATTTTCGATCCCTTTTTTATGTAAAATAACTACTTCACCTTCTTTCTTTACAGCGAACTGATCGTTTAGCACTTCTGTAAAAGCATATGGGGCAAGTTCATCCTTATCTGCACTGCGACCAATCGCACTTATCGATTTCTCAGTTAATACAGCCACGTTTTCAATTTGATTTTTGAAATTTGAATTAATCGCTACTTCAGAAAAATCATCTGGTAATTTTAAATTAGGCGCGGATAAAATGACGCCTAATGCATGAGGATCATTTAAAATTTCGTTGCGAAAATTACGGCGTGAAAATAAACCTGCACGTTGATCTTTGAGAAGACTGGCAGTCGACGCAGGATGCTGAATAATAAATTGCGCGATTTCAACCGGCGAACTAAATATTAACGGTTTAAACTGATGCCACCAAGCATTGGTAGTTTTTTTTATTGCAACGTTATCAATAGGCATAGTAATAATCTCCTTAAATTTAGATTGATGATTTTTAGTATATCAGCTCATAGAGGGGAAAACCTTAAGGTTTTCTGAATAAGGTCATAACTATAAATTAAGTTTTTTTTG
>CAIUAS010000288.1 GCA_903897205.1 uncultured Gammaproteobacteria bacterium | reverse complement strand
TAAATAACTTAAATCATTATTTTCTTCCGCAAGCTTACGGTATCCTTCTGCAAGCTCTTTTTCTTTATTTATTCTATACTTTAAAGCTGGTGAATTGTCACCACTGGCTTCATGCTTCATAAATGCTTGCTGATGGTTTTTATATAATTGATATTGCGCCACTGAAATATTCATATGGAATGCATATTCCAGTAAAGTTTGAGTCCTAACGTCAGCATAATCATATATAGGGACAAAACACCAGCACAGTTCAGTTGCCAACTTATGTATTTCAATTTCAGTTTCAGTCTCAGCAAACACAGTGTAAAATAAATTATCGTCCTTATTATATTTTACTAATAAATTGAACATCGTAAAGTGGGATATCCTTTCTTCCTTAAACGCTTTAACTGCAAAATTAAATAATATCTCACAAAATACTTTTTGATCTTTATTGCTAAACCTAGCGAGGTCTATTAGCACTTTATCAAAACCATCCCATATTGCTAATATCATTTCATCTGCTTTACTTCTTTCTTTCTTAACATACACAGAATTTAACGAAGCATGCGTAACGTTAAATGCTTTACTCAACAGATATAATATGTCTAACGCCCGAACTTTGGCATTGATTCCGCCATATTCAGCGATACAATCTAAAAATAATTTTGCCTTATTTCTACTCAGCACTAAAACGCTATACATTCCATACAAATCAGATTTATTTTCAACAGTAAATTTCTCTATCAATCCCAACAATTGGTTACAAAAATCCTCACCGCCATATTTAGCAAGCATTTGGTACAAACATAACCAATTGTGCCCCTCATCTCGCCCCACACTTTTTCCTAATAAGTTAAATACGTATTCAATTGAACGCTTGCCTTGTTCAATCTGCTTTTTTAAAAAATCCATCCAGTGCTTGATAGTACGACTGTCTTGAACTACGGTAAAAAATAATTCTCCATTTTCGTCTTCTAAAAACAAGAGCTCCTCCACCGCCTTGATTCCAAATGAATCTCGCGCAACTATGTTGGTTAACAATTTTCTCATTTGCTGGCAAGCAGCTTGATTATAAAGAAAAGCATTTTTATTAAGCAAACTTCCATCGGCCGCTTTTAGGCTTAATATTTCGATAACATCTCCAATATTAGCATCTCCTTTTTCAACTATAGCATTTAAAAATTTTATCACTTTAGTCCAATCTTCACTTCCCTTAGCAATAAAAGGCAATTCACGACTATTTTTAGAGATTAACAGCTCAAGCACTCCTTGAATATCTGCGTTTTCTGCATTAATTAATTTCATTAATATTGGAAATAAAGAATCATATAAATGATTGTACCTATGCCCATAGATAGCATTGACAAATGGCACAGAATGGCCAACATTCAGATTTATCAGCCTGTGCGCAGCTTGAATATTTATATTTTTTTCATTTGCAAGTTTAATAAGAATACCAGCTGAAATATCCAAAAATATTCCCATTGTAGTTTTGGAATAAAAAAAGCGACATAATTTTTGATTATCACCTACCTGCAATTCAAAAAAATCAAGGAGCTCATGAACACGCGTTTCATTTTTCTTGGCTAGTTCTTCAAGAATTTCACCTAACACCTTGGCGACCATATTATAGCTAGGATCATGTTCCTCGATATAAGCAATAAAAGATAGCAATGTTCGCCCATTTTCAATCTGGTATTTTAGCAAATTAATAACGTTTTCAGCGTCAAACTGATTTGCAATAATTAGCTTTAATAAAAATCCTAGTGACTCTACCCCAGTTAGAGAGAAAATTTTTTGAGTGAGGCGCTTAAGCATGTCTTGCTGTTCTTCACTAGCAGACAACCTGTTCACATTTTGTAAATCTTCTGCATTCAGTTTTTTCACTGCATAAAAAAACAGCGTAGGGAGTTTCTCTTGCTGGTATTCAGCAATAAAATCAAACCATTTATTTTCAGCATCAAATGGCCTATTCAAAATATCAAACATTTCTTCAGCACTAGTATTAGCACTAGAAAGCGCAATAATAATATTATCACTTAATGGTTCAAGCAGTTTGTTATAATTCTTCTGACGACTTTTAACTATTTGAATAAAAGATGCTAACTTTTGATTAGGTAATCTTAAGAGGTTAAGTAGCGCCATAGCAGTTTTGCCGCTCACAATAATACTGCTCAAAAGATTAAATAATTCCGTATTGCTTTTATCATCTTGATACTGGGCGACCAAATGCAAACAGCTATTTTTAGCTTCGTTGGTTGGCAACGCTAATAAGTCAATTAGCTTTTCAGCACACGCTGGATTAGCATTCAAATTTTTTAATAAATTAATTAACTGTTTAACATGGCCAAAATAGTCAGCAGTTCCGGCAACGATATGAAAAACAGTTTGGTTATGCTGATCTACTTGTATTAAAAGATCCAGCATCGCTAAAGCATATTGACAATCCCCGGCCAGCTGTTCAAAAAGATCAAATAACAAATTTTTGATTTCAAAATTTTCAAAGCAGACGATCCCATGGCAAAAGGATTGTCCTCCCTGATTGAGCGCTTTTAAAAGCTTGATAACACAAGGGGCAGTAAGTTCACCTGCTTGGTAAAAATAAAGCAGCTGCGCTAAAAACCATGCTTTGTTAAGCCTTTTTATTGTAGCAATTAAAATAGTCTGATTTTCTTGTTTATCTTCACCATCACTAAATTGCTTAATCAGTTGTAATAGTGCTTCTGGTTTCATTCAAACACCCCTGTTTTTTTAAATAACAATAACGATTTTTTCAGACATGCAAGCCTATACTTAGGATAGCTTTCATATTAGCAAGCCACGCTTAAGAAAATATTAACACAAAAAAAAAACCGAATTTCGCTCTAAGCCCAATTGGATTTTCTATGCGATTGACAGAACAACAATCCATTCGCTATGCTTCGAGCAATTTTATAAACGAAACTCTTTAGCATGCCACCGATAACAATACCGCCAATTACTCTGCGTCCATTTAAGTCACTTTTAGCGCCGCGCTCGCGCGATGCGCATAAAGGCTTATTTGGTCATATTTTAATTTTGGGCGGCGATTATGGCATGGCGGGTGCTGTTCGCATGGCAGGTGAAGCCGCTCTGCGCGTGGGCGCTGGTTTGGTCAGCGTCGCTACGCGTCCAGAACAGGTAACAGCCATTTTAAATGGTCGCCCAGAATTAATGGTGCATGGCATTAAAAAATCCAGCGAATTAAAACCTCTGCTAGCGAAAGCAACCGTTATTGTGTTAGGCCCTGGCCTGGGTCAATCGACTTGGTCCAAACAATTATTTAGGCAAGCGCTTGCTGCTTCACAACCCAAAGTGATCGATGCCGATGGATTAAATTTATTAGCCAGACAACCTAAAAAATCTGATGATTGGATTTTAACGCCACACCCGGGCGAAGCCGCTCGTTTATTAAATAGCAACATCAAGACAGTGCAAATCGATCGCGTTGCCACCATCAAGCAATTGCAGCAAAAATATCATGGCGTTATCGTACTAAAAGGCGCCGGTAGTTTAGTCTGTTCACCCCAGCATTTGCGTATTTGCCACGCAGGTAATCCTGGCATGGCCAGTGGCGGCATGGGTGATGTATTAAGTGGTGTGATTGGCGGTTTGCTAGCCCAATCATTTAACTTACAACAAGCGGCGGAATTAGGAGTTTACAGCCACGCTCATGCCGCCGATCTTGCTGCGAAACAACATGGCGAACGGGGTTTACTGGCCAGCGATTTAATGCCTTATTTACGCGAATTAATGAATCCTATATGAAAACACTATTGTTAGCGGACGAAAGCTCCACATTAAATTTTGGCGCCAAATTAGCGAGCCGCTGCCCTGCCGCTTGCATCATTTTTTTAAAAGGTAATTTAGGTGCGGGCAAAACAACGTTAGTTAGAGGTTTTTTGCAAAGTTTAGGCTATACCGGCAAAATAAAAAGCCCTACCTACACGTTAGTTGAACCTTACGAAATTGCTGATAAACTTATTTTTCATTTTGATCTGTATCGTTTACATGACCCAGAAGAATTAGAAAATATTGGTTTACGCGACTATTTAGCTGCCCCAGCCATTTTATTAATTGAATGGCCGGAACGTGGCGCAGGACAACTGCCTTCGCCAGATGTCACCATCCATCTCGAAGCTATCCAAGCAGGACGCCGCTTAACGATTGAAACCAATAGCAGCATTAAGATTGATTTATTATAATTTTTATCGCACAGCAAGCACTATGCCCAATACGCTTCAGCCAAACTTTTAGTTTTTAATTAACCCATGAATTTTAATAACCAAGCTTTAATTCACCTATTTAATAACTTATTTAAAAGCAGTGAACAAACTATTTTAGTCGGTGGCGCAGCCGAGCCTCTGTATTTACCGAAAGATACCGAAGCTTCTTTCCATCAAGTGATTTTCACGCAAGATTATTTTGCAAGTGCTTTACATGAAATCGCTCACTGGTGCATCGCTGGAAAGGCGCGGCGTCAATTAGTCGATTATGGTTATTGGTATCAACCCGATGGCCGTTCAATGGAAGCGCAAAATTTATTTGAGCAAGTTGAAATTAAACCCCAAGCCTTGGAATGGATTTTCTCAACCGCTACCGGCATAAAGTTTCGCGTAAGCGCTGATAATCTCACAGGCAATCATCCTGCAAGTGATGAGTTTAAATATAATATCTATCAACAAGTTTTAGCTTATTTAACTAACGGCATGCCCACCCACGCTGAATTACTTAAACACGCTTTGTTGCGATTTTATCAACGGAAGAATTTGTTTAGCCTAGCATGTTTTAACTTAGAAGATTTATAGCTAATTTCTCGTTGCCATCCTTGTTGGATAAGGCGCGCCATATCCTTTTTGGACATATTCATTACCATCATTTTTAGCTAGCACCACCACTGTTAATAATTCCTTAAGCTTTCGCTAGTAATATTAAACAAGTAATAAAAATATTAATGTCACTTATCTACTGAAATACAATGGGAGCTAT
>CAIUAS010000287.1 GCA_903897205.1 uncultured Gammaproteobacteria bacterium | reverse complement strand
TAATCTGTGGGCTTTTGGGGCTATTCATTGCAGTATTATTTTGGATTTTTGTGCGTGATCAAAATCCTAAGACGCATATTAATAATCTGCACGCTGAAAAACAGGCTTTTTCTTTAAAGGAAGTGTTAGAAGTTTTTCGAAACAAACAAAATTGGTTATTAACTTTTTATACCGGATTAGCATTTTGTCCCGTGGCCGTATTTGGCGGATTATGGGGCAATCCTTTTTTGGTCGCTAAATATAATATTTCGCATACCGAAGCCGCATCTTACCTGTCATTTATTTTTATTGGCCTAGCAATAGGAAGCCCCTTATTAGGTATTTTATCGGATAAGTTAGGCCAACGTCGTTTAGTAATGATGGTGGGTTCTGCGCTGGCACTATTAGCATTATTACCAATTATCTATGTCATTGATTTACCGAAATGGTTGCTGAGTGCCTGCTTATTGACCTTTGGTTTTACGACAGGCGTTTTCATGCTAGGTTTTGCCTTGGCGCGTGATTTGAATAAGGTTGCGCTGGCTGCGACCGCTATTGCATTGGTGAACACAGGCGATGGCGTGCTAGGTTCTATCACAGAACCCCTGATAGGAAAATTACTGGACAGAGGCTGGAGTGGTAAAGTTGTCGATGGGATCCATTATTTTTCTCTGCATGATTATCAGTATGCGCTAAGCTTATTGCCAGTTTATTTATTGCTCGCGCTAGTACTTTTATTTTTTATGCGAGAACCAATGAGGAAGCATTAATTTTTGCGATTTAATATGATGTCAACTAAATTAATCGATATTTTGCAACAAAAATTACTACACGATATTCCCCTGACTCAGTATATGGGTATTAGAGTAAGTCATTACTGCAATAATGAACTACATATCAACGCTAGCCTTGAGAAGAATATTAATCATCGGCAAACTGCATTTGGTGGCAGTATAAGTTCGCTAGCGACATTAGCAGGGTGGGGAATCGTCTATTTAAAATTTCAGGAGTTAAATATAAAAGCAGGAATTGTTATTCAACAAGGAAATACTAACTATTTATTACCTATTACTAATGATTTTACTGCGGTATGTAAAATCGATTCGCTGGCAGATTTTGATAAATTTATTACTACTCTCAAGCGAAAAGGTGTTGCAAGAATTAAGCTAAATGTTAGTGTTATGTGTAATGCTCAATTAGCAGCGGAATTTTCTGGCGTGTTTGTGGCTAAAATGATAGCTGATTAATGGCGTTATTATTTGCATAATGCCATTCCCCAGGCATTAATGGTTTGAGTTGCCAAGGGCCTATCGCAACTCTAATTAAACGCAGGGTGGGATAACCCACCGCAGCGGTCATGCGCCTCACTTGCCGATTGCGTCCCTCGGTAATTTTTATTTCTAACCAGCTTGTTGGGATCGCTTTTCGAAAGCGAACTGGAGGATTGCGGGGCCAAATAAGCGGTTCATCAATCAACTGAATTTTGGCTGGTGTTGTTAAGCCATCATTTAATTTAATGCCTTTACGCAATTGAACCAGCGCAGGGCCGGCAGGAATTCCTTCTATTTGTGCCCAATAGGTTTTTTCACACTTAAAGCGTGGGTCACTAATTTTTTGCTGTAACTTGCCATTATTGGTCAAGATTAATAATCCTTCACTATCTTTATCTAAGCGACCTGCTGGATAATAATGAGGTATCTTAATATACGCCGCTAAAGTTTCAACGGGATTAGCCCCGGAAAACTGGCTGAGCACGTTATAAGGTTTATTAAATAAAATAATAGAACTCGGCATTTACATTAAATGAAGTGATTAATGAAAATTTACTATAGGTTAATCACGCATTTGATACAATCTGTTTCAGCAAGAATAACTAATATTTAACAATTGAAAGAAGGAGAAATAATTATGTTACAAGTTCGCGGTTACGCTGTTAAAACGGCTGCATCCTCTTTTGAGCCATTCGATTTTGAACGACGTGAGCCCGGTGCGCATGATGTACTCATTGAGATTTTGTATTGCGGTATTTGCCATTCAGATATTCACCAAGCTCGCGATGAGTGGGGCGGCTCTATTTATCCCATGGTGCCAGGCCATGAAATTGTTGGACGTGTAAAGCGCACCGGCGCTGAAGTTAAAAAATTTAAAGTAGGTGATGCCGTTGGTGTAGGTTGCTTTGTCGATTCTTGCCGCGCTTGCCATAGCTGCAAAGAGAATGAAGAACAATTCTGTGAAAAACACGTTGCCTTTACCTATAATTCTTTAGAAAATGATCTCAGCACACCCACTTATGGCGGCTATTCTTCGCATATCGTGGTGGACGAAAACTATGTACTTAACGTCGCATCCAATCTCCCCCTTGCTAACGTTGCGCCGTTGCTTTGCGCAGGAATTACTACCTATTCACCATTACGACGTTTTAAAGTGGGCCCTGGCAAGCGAGTGGGAATTATTGGTTTAGGTGGGTTAGGCCATATGGGCGTAAAGCTTGCTGTTTCTATGGGAGCAGACGTTACTGTATTAAGCACTTCTAAATCAAAAGAACAAGATGCTCTGCGTTTAGGCGCCCATCATTTTGTGGTGACAAAAGATCCCAAGAATCTTGAATCATTAAGTAATCACTTTGATTTTATATTAGACACGGTGGCGGGTGACCATGATTTGAATGTTTACTTTAATTTATTACGCCGAGAGGGCGTGTTAGTGATGGTCGGCATTCCTGAAAAACCATTGACCATTTTTCCTATTTCATTAATTAAAAACAGAAGAATGTTTGCCGGATCCTTAATTGGTGGCATTAAGGAAACCCAAGAAATGCTGGATTACTGCGCAGAAAAAAATATTACTTCTGAGGTAGAAGTGATACCTATTCAACAAATTGAAAATGCCTATGATCGAACCATACGCGGTGATGTGAGATATCGTTTTGTTATTGATATGAGTACATTATAAGCGGCATTTCATGGTCACTTTGTATGGAGTGGAGCACAGGGGCAAAAAGCAACAAACGATAAGAAAAGCAATGCTAACACGGAAGTGCTATTAGAATTAATTAACTATGGTGCAGATGTTAATGAAGAATATGAGCCTTTCATTTTGAATCAATTATTCAGTGACCTCAAAGCGCGAAAATTTAATTTGCTGGCTATGGATATGCCAACCTCTACACATGAGAATAATTTATTAAAAGATAATAATATTGAGCAAATTGAGCGAGCATTAGTGAGTATTACATTTTTAACTAACGAGAAGAAGACAGAAAATGCAGAGTTTGATTACGAAGTACTTATTGGCGCAATTCAAC
>CAIUAS010000286.1 GCA_903897205.1 uncultured Gammaproteobacteria bacterium | reverse complement strand
CTGCATGAAGCGCTTGGGACATCGATAAAATTAGGTTTATATCCTGACGCTGTTTTAAAATCCAATGGATTGCCCACGGGTATTGCATGCATTGCTAAAACCGAAGATGCCATGTTGCTGCCATTGATTCTGCGGGATCCCGGTTGCGGCTATTTAACATTCAAACTGGATTTTTATGCAGCCATTGAAGAAAACTGGCATTTATCTGTTGGTAGCAGTTTGGCAGAAATTATTCAGGCAGTAGGCAGCCCTCTTAAAAAAGCGCTTATTAAAAACATCGATCTGAATGAAGTTATTACAAAGGGTTTGGCGGCGCTGAATTTAACCAGCGCTGAAATGGCGTTTTTTTCCAATCCTAGCTTTGACATTGGCGCAGACAAGCTCGCACTTTCTGCTGAAGAAACTCGCTTATTAACGGAAGAACTGGTTTCCGTTACTAATACGGTTGAAATTCGCACGGTACAGGCCATTCAGGATCGTACAATAGCAAAAAGTTATTCCATAAAACAAAATGATTGCATTGGTTTTATTCATACCGGCAGTGAGTTTTTTCCGCAAATATTAGGCAAACGCTTTGTTGCTAAAATAGCAAAATATGCCGAGAAAAACGGGTTTTTTTCCTTTGAGGAAATATTGTCGGGTATATTTGGCGTGCCGCTTAATACCAGTCTAGGGCAGGAATATGCGCTGTGGCTAAAAGCAGCCATGAATTACGCGGTGGTTAATCGCTACCTTGTTTATCAATTGCTTAAACAATTTCTGGAAACACAGTTGCCCTGCCGCGTGTCCCTTATCAATGACAATATGCACGCCGGGTTGTTTAGCAAAAAAATGAATAATAAGGCCATTAGCTATGCTACACGTGGCGTGCAAAATATTTTTAAGGCAGGCACGGCATATTCACCGTTAAGCTTGACACTGTTAGCGGGGCAGCGTGAAACCATTGCCGCATTAATAACCGGCGGCGAAAATGCCGATGAATACGGCAATTTAATTTCTCATGGCACTGGTTGCCATATTCGCCCCTATTATGATTATGCTGCTCACTTTACCACAGCAGAACTCGACCACTATTTAGCGTTAGCCAAAAAAACATTTTATAACACCACGCCCAATTTTTCCGAAGCCATTCCTTTTACATTTAATCTTTTAAATTCCTTGGAATACTTCCAGAAAATAAAGCTGGCCAGGCTAATCGCGCACCTGGCTCCGCTTATTAATATCCAAAGCGCATTATTAAATTAAGAGGTAATATCATGACTTGGCGTAGCGAAAACGACAACACCTATCAAAGCTATGACGATACAAAATACCGTGCTATACAAGCAAAGAAAAATATTTCCTATCTTAAATATTTAGAAATTATCAAGCCATATGTTAGTGCCTTAAAAAGCGCTCGGTTGGCAGACCTGCTCTTCTCTAACAATCATCAGAGTGAAAAAATAGTGGGTACTCTATACAAGTATATAGAGCTATCTTCTAGCTCAGATCTAATAAAGCCACAGGAAGCAAATGATGCACAGGTCATAAAAGAGATCATGGAGGCGCTTACACAGATTG
>CAIUAS010000285.1 GCA_903897205.1 uncultured Gammaproteobacteria bacterium | reverse complement strand
GTTTGCCTGGATAACCTTCGGCATATTTATTTGTTAATACCGAACCCTGCGCTTCTAAAACGCGAGGGCTGGCATAATTCTCTGAAGCGATTAACTCTAAATGCTCCTCTTGCCTAATGCGCTCATGCTCAATGGCAGACCAAAGTTTAGGGTCGAATTCAGCGATTGTCATTTTATTTGTGAACATGGAGGTATTCCCTATATTAATTTTGCAAGAAGTCTATTAAGTCGGCTATTGTAGCAAGTATTAAATTAAATGATAATGCACGTCAATTAAATCACCTTGTAAACAGTAAAAATTATGGCTCAATATATCTACACCATGCAGGACGTAAGCAAAACCGTTCCCCCTAATAATCGTGAAATTCTAAAGAAAATTTGGCTATCCTTTTTTCCAGGCGTCAAGATCGGCGTGTTGGGTTTGAATGGCTCGGGTAAATCAACGCTGTTGCGCATTATGGCTGGAATTGATAAAGACATTTCAGGAGAAGCAAGGGCACAACCCGGCATAAAAGTCGGCTATTTATCACAAGAGCCACAATTGGATCCCACTAAAACAGTGCGTGGCAATGTCGAAGATGGCGTGAGTGAAGTGCTGAACCTGTTGCATCGCTTCAATGAGATTAGCATGAAATTTGCTGAGCCTATGAGTGATGAGGCAATGAATAAATTACTAGAAGAACAAGGTAATTTACAAAATGCTATTGATGCCTCTGGCGGTTGGGAAATCGAGCGTAAACTCGAAGTGGCGGCAGATGCCTTGCGCTTGCCTCCTTGGGATGCAGACGTAACCAAACTCTCTGGCGGCGAACGTCGACGTGTTGCTTTATGCCGATTGTTATTGTCAAAGCCCGATATGCTATTGCTGGATGAACCAACCAACCATTTAGATGCGGAAAGTATTGCTTGGTTAGAGCGATTTTTGCATGAATATTCAGGTACCGTAGTGGCCGTAACCCATGATCGTTATTTCTTAGATAATGTGGCCAGTTGGATTTTAGAATTAGATCGCGGCCAAGGCATTCCCTATGAAGGTAATTATTCTTCTTGGTTAGAGCAAAAAGAAAAACGTTTAGAGCAAGAAGAGCGTCAACAAAGCTCGCATCAAAGGGCGGTGCAGGCCGAATTAGAATGGGTGCGCACGAATCCCAAAGGTCGACAAGCAAAAAGTAAAGCACGGCTTGCGCGTTTTGAAGAGTTAAGCTCGCAAGAGTTTCAAAAACGCGGCGAAACTCAAGAATTATATATTCCCCCTGGCCAGCGTCTGGGTGATTTGGTAATTGAAGTTGAGGGCGTTTCTAAAAGTTTTGGCGATAGAGTATTAGTGGATAATCTCACATTTAGCATGCCAAAAGGGGCAATTGTCGGCATTATCGGGCCAAACGGTGCTGGTAAATCCACTTTATTTAAAATGTTAATTGGTCAGGAAAAACCGGAACAAGGCAGTGTTCGCATTGGTGATACCGTACAATTAGCCTATGTTGATCAAAGTCGCGATTCGCTGAACGACAATAACACGGTTTGGCAAGAACTCTCCGATGGACAAGATATCATTACCATTGGCAGTTTCCAAATGCCATCACGCGCGTATGTCGGGCGTTTTAATTTTAAAGGCACTGATCAACAAAAATTTATTAAAGATTTATCTGGTGGCGAACGCAATCGCGTGCATTTAGCAAAATTACTACGCAGCGGTGGCAATGTATTATTATTAGATGAACCCACCAACGACTTAGATGTCGAAACCCTGCGCGCATTAGAAGAAGCCTTATTAACTTTCCCTGGCTGTGCGATGGTCATCTCCCACGATCGCTGGTTTTTAGATCGCATTGCCACGCATATCTTAGCATTTGAAGGCGACAGTACAGCCGTCTTTTTTACGGGTAATTATACCGATTATGAAGAAGAACGCCTGCGGCGTTTAGGCGAACAAGCTAAACAGCCGCATCGGATTAAATATAAGAAGTTAGAGGATTAAGCGGTTAGTTGCTTAATCCTGCAGAATTTAAGCGCACTAACACTATCGAAGTTGATTAAATGTTTTATAAAAGCATTTTACAAAGTTAATCAGATTTTGGTCAGAGGTTCCTCAAGTTGAATTGCAAAGCACCTTCATGTTCTTTTTTTGTAAATATTTCATCCTCTACTTGAGTTGGTTGATATATGTTTCGTTCTGGCTCATTGAGTGCACCCTCGGGTAGTATTACTTTACCCACGTCATCACGAGAGGAAAGAGTGCCAGAGGAGTCTATGGTTGTTAGTATGCAGTTATAGCTGGTTTTTTTATTAAGCAGGTCTTCTAGAATAAACTCACCTGTTTCAATTAACTCTTCTTTTGAAGCAAATGAATAAGACTCACAACTATTTTGATTATTGGAATTTTCTATTTCATACATCTTAGCTAAAAGTAGCGAAGGAAATTTATTGTTTAGTTCCTTATTAAATTTAGTAGATAAAAATATTCTCTGGTGGTCAATC
>CAIUAS010000284.1 GCA_903897205.1 uncultured Gammaproteobacteria bacterium | reverse complement strand
ATGCTAGCCTTATTCGATGAATTAAAAATTCCAGCCACCTTCTTATTTTCGCTTGGCCCCGATAACACAGGACGCGCTATTAAGCGTATTTTCCGGCCCGGCTTTTTAAAAAAAGTGAGCCGTAGCAGTGTCATTAGCACTTATGGTCTACGCACTCTATTAAATGGAGTATTATTACCAGGCCCCCATATTGGCCGTCGCAATGAAGCTATCATGCGCAAAACTGCTGAAAAAGGCCATGAAGTCGGCATTCATTGTTATGATCATATTCGTTGGCAAGATAGCTTAGCGACCATGACCCGCGCAGAAGTTTTTACAGAATTTGGTAGTGCACGCAAAGAATTTCAGCGTATTTTTGGTTGCGCCACCAAAACAGCCGGCGCGGCTGGCTGGCAAGCTAATGCATTAAGCTTAGCCGCCTATGACGATGCAAACTTACTCTATGGCAGCGATACACGCGGCACGCAGCCTTTTATTCCGCGTATCAATGACACTATTTATCGGACCCTACAAATCCCCAGCACCTTACCCACCTTAGATGAATTATTAGGCCGACCAGAATATCCCTATGAACGTTTAACTGAATTTTATTTAAGTCAGCTTAAGCATGATTTACCTAATATTTTTACGGTACATGCTGAAATTGAAGGCATGAAACATTTAGCCTGGTTTAGTGAATTTTTACGTACAGCGCAAGCAAAGCAAATTAATATTGTGACCATGGAAACCATTGCGCAACAATATTTAGCTAGACGCGCAGAAATTCCTGTTAATGAACTCATTCAAGGCACTGTTGATGGCCGTTCAGGTATGTTAGCGAAACAAGGGCAATAACCGTCTTTGCGTTGACAATTTTTTTTCGCTGTTTGCTTGTCGTAGCATGAGAATCCCACCAACAAGAATTAGCGCACCGCCCGTCATCAAGGGATAAACTGCATAATTATGAAATAAGCAATTAGCCACTTCTCCAAAAATTAAACTGCTAATAATTTGTGGGATAGTAATCGTAATATTAAAAATACCTAAGTAAACGCCGGTTTTGCCTTTAGGTAACTCTGCAGAAATAATGGCATAAGGCATTGTCATAATACTGCCCCACAGGATGCCAATGGCAACCATGGAAAATATGGAATAAATAGGTTTTGTGACAATACCAAGTGATAATATACCTAATGCCCCTATCACCATGGAACATCCATGAATAAACCGAGGTGACGTTTTCTCTGCTAAATAAGGTAGCGCAAGCGAATAAAACACACTGACCAATTGATAAATACCAAAGCAAATGCCCGCCCACTCAGTGCCTTTCTCTAACAAGTCAGCATAATAACTATTAGTGCCTGTATTGGCCCCCACTGGTAAATGATATATTTGCTGCGCAATCGCTAAACCAAAATAAATCCATAAACAATACATGCCAATCCAGGTAAACATTTGAATCAGATAAAATTTACGAATAACTTCAGGCATGTGGTAAATATTAAATAGCATTTCTTTAAAAAATTCAAAAAATTTATAGGACACGGATTTGTGTCGTTGTTTTTTCTTCTCTTGGAGTAAATGTGTTTTTCTAAAGGGTGGTTCTTTTATTTTCAATACAGTCCATATAATAGTGCTTATTAAAACACTGCTGCCAATAACAAACGAAATTTTAATGGCTATAGGAATGCTATAATCTTCATACACTTGCTTAGCCAGCAGATAATGAGAAAAAATAAATGGCAGTATGGCCGCAACACTTGCACCAATACCCGCAAAAAATGCTTGAAAAGCAAATGCTTTAGGCTTTTGTTTGTTCGTGGTGATGTCTGCTGTTAACGCGCGCAATGTCTCTGTACAACCATTAATACTAGAATCTAATATCCATAATAAAAATGCGGCCATCCAAATAGCGTATGAAAATGGCATTAAAAAAATAGCGGTTCCAGCCAGCAAACCCCACATCAAAATATAAGGCCTACGCTTCCCAAAACGAGTCGTGGTTGAGTCACTAATTTGTCCAACCAAAGGCTGAATTAGCAAACCTGAAATAGGCGCCGCCAACCATAAGTAAGGTAAATTCGAGCTCTCAGCACCTAAAAATTTATAAATGCTGCTCATATTAGCGGCTTGTAAAGCAGTAACAAACTGTATGCCAAAAGCACATATGCACAAATTAATTAATTGTTTTAATGATAAAACTTGAGCACTCATAATGTTTTTCCATACTCATTACTGATGAGTTCACGCAACCATTTAATTTTCGAAGGCGCGTTAATGCATACAAAAGCTTTAATCAATTTAAGTTCATTTGCCTGATATTCGTCATAAAAATAGTATATATAAAAATATAAAATTATGT
>CAIUAS010000283.1 GCA_903897205.1 uncultured Gammaproteobacteria bacterium | reverse complement strand
TTATAAAAACCACTAAAGATACATTTACTTTTAAAACTTTTACAAGATTTCAGCTATTAACTTTCGTTTCAAATTACCATTTCTTTAAAATACGATGGACTAGCTCAGCTCTTTCATCATTAAGTCTTAGGAGCCTAGTTCTCTTTTTAAAATAAATTTAAGCGTTAACCGCTTTTTGCTAAAAAAACAGGCATTTATAACAGCCTGCACTAAAAGCGAGGTTTTAACCAGATGGGTTAAGGTGCGCCAAACCTGTCGTTATTCATATTGTATCTTTCAAATGCATGGATACAGAGTAGGATATGTGACTACTTTTATAAATAACTTTGTGATTATAACAGTATTTGTTAGTAGGGCAAGTTACTCTGTATTCGTTATCGGCCCAGGTATATGTTATTCTGCCGCTGAACGATAGCTAGTTAACATAAATAGACATTATTTTATGACAGAAAAATCAGAAATCAAGTTTTTAGAGGTCGACGAAAACCGTCAAGGCCAACGCATCGATAATTTTTTAATTACGCATCTCAAAGGGGTGCCAAAGAGTTTAATCTACCGTATTTTACGCAAAGGTGAGGTTAGGGTTAATAAAAAAAGGGTGAAACCCGATTACCGCTTAAATCAAGCGGATATGATCCGTATACCTCCTCTACGGCTTGGTCAGGCAACCAATAAAGATGAAGCGGCAAAACCCTCGGAATCGTTGCAAGAATTACTTATTCAACGAGTCTTATACGAAGATAATGGCTTGTTAATTATCAATAAGCCTGCGGGCATTGCTGTTCATGGCGGCAGCGGAATTAGCTTGGGTCTTATTGAGGCGTTGCGGGCGATGCGACCACAAGAGAAATTTTTAGAACTAGTACACCGTTTAGATCGAGATACTTCAGGCTGTTTAATTTTCGCTAAAAAAGCCAGTGTGTTAAGAGAATTGCATGAGTTATTGCGTAATAATCAGATCGAAAAAATTTATTTGGCTTTAGTCAAAGGCTATTGGCCTAAATATATTAGAATGGTTGATGCTCCTTTGCTGAAAAACGAATTGCAATCGGGTGAACGTGTTGTCAAAGTTAGCGCACAAGGCAAGCAAGCGTTAACAGAATTTCGAATTATGCAGCGTTTTGATGAGGCTACTTTGGTAGAGGCCAAGCTATTAACAGGGCGGACGCATCAAATTCGTGTCCATGCTGCTCATAGCGAACATCCCATTATTGGTGATGAAAAATATGGCGATAAAGAGTTTAATAAGCAAATGCGCAAGCACGGATGCAGGCGATTATTTTTGCACGCTTGTCGCCTAAGTTTTACTTTGCCTTCAACGCAACAAACGATAATGGTTAGCGCTCAATTAGAGAAATCTTTGCAAGATTGTTTAGATAAACTAAATAAAGAATAATTCGCTTTTGACATAAGGCATTAATATTAGCATAATAGCAGCCCATTATAGGTCATGCTGAGGGTTTATAGGCAAGTTACCTATAAAACCACTTTAAAAAATACTGGAGAATTATCTTATGGCAGTCCAAAAATCACGTAAATCTCGCTCTCGCCGTGGCATGCGCCGCGCGCATGATGCATTAACAGGCCCAACATTGGCTATTGATAAAACTAGTGGCGAAACGCATCGCCGCCATCACATTACTGCGGATGGTTTCTATCGTGGCAGAAAAGTTATCGAAAGAAACACTACAGAGGAATAATACTCCTTGACAGCGATTACCATTGCTTTAGACGCTATGGGTGGTGATAACGGCGCCTCTGTTGTAGTTCCTGCTGCACTTCACAGTTTAACTCAATATGATTCTTTGAATCTTATTTTGGTGGGCGATAGAGAAGTGTTAACGCGCGAGCTTGCTAAGTATCACGCGAAAGAAACAGATAGGTTAACCGTTCATCATGCATCTCAAGTAGTTGGGATGGATGAATTACCCTCCCTAGCATTGCGCAATAAAAAAGATTCTTCAATGCGGGTCGCTATTAACCTTGTAAAAACAGGTAAAGCGAAGGCTTGTGTGAGTGCTGGTAATACCGGTGCCTTGATGGCCACGGCCCGTTTTGTATTGAAAACATTACCTGGTATTGATAGGCCGGCGATTATTACCGCTTTGCCAACAAGCAATGGCGATAAAATGGTGCGTATGCTGGATCTGGGAGCTAATGTCGACACGGGAGTAGAGCACTTGTATCAGTTTGCTGTGATGGGTTCTGTCTTAACTTCGGCGGTCGATAATATAAAAAATCCCCGTGTAGGTTTGTTAAATATTGGTTCTGAAGAAATCAAAGGCAATGAACAAGTAAAAAAAGCAGCCCAAATATTATTAAACTCTTCTTTTATTAATTACATAGGCTACGTAGAAGGCGATGAAATTTACAAAGGGGTTGCAGATGTTATCGTTTGCGATGGTTTTGTAGGTAACGTTGCGCTAAAAGTTACTGAAGGTGCCGTTAAATTAGTTGTTCATTATATGAAACAAGCGTTTAATCGCAGTTGGTTAACGCGTTTGTCAGGGCTGGCCGCTTTAAGTGTTTTAAAGAGCCTCGGTAAGCAAATGGATCCATCGCGCTACAACGGCGCCAGCTTAATTGGTTTGCAAGGAACCGTCATTAAAAGCCATGGCAGTGCTAATAAATTGGCGTTTGCGCATGCTATTGATGAAGCGGTGGTAGAAGTTAAAAAGAATGTTCCGGAAAGAATTCATAGCCAAGTGGGCGCTTTATTATTGCCTGCGATGGCAAAATAATAGGTAAACCGCATGACGCTTTATTCACGTATCGCTGGAACTGGTAGTTATTTACCGGAAAAAAAAGTAACTAATCATGACTTAGAAAAGCTAGTCGATACCAACGAT
>CAIUAS010000282.1 GCA_903897205.1 uncultured Gammaproteobacteria bacterium | reverse complement strand
CATCTTTTTTGGTTGAAAGTCGTATGCAACCACGGCAAAAATGCCCTGTTTCAGCAAAAACTCTATTATTATATTTACCAGGTAGGGTTACTAGCCTTTTATCTTCTAAAGGCATTTCCTTAGTAGACCTAACACTATTATTACCATCGGCTTCACTATGGAAATAATCACATACTACTTTTTGGGCAAAAGCTTCTATGGGTGTATTATCTGCTTTAATTTCACCTTGCAATACCTCTGTCTGAAAAGTATCCATTAAAAACATTATTTCAGGCATAGCACTTAATATGCTTGGTAATTGGCGTGATACAAGTGGCGTTTCTAATAATGCGGGTAATTGCAATGAATAATAGGCTGGTATGCCATCATCATAGGAAAAAACATGCGGCTGCATGATAGTAGGAACATAATCTTTTAATTTATAATCATTTATAAAAACTTCTTGTAGTCCCTGAATGGGTGCAGCAGCGTTGCTATTATCAGCGGCGGTAGAGGCTGGTAGAACGCCGGTACCGACTAAAACAAGATGTTTAATGATGCTGACGAAATAAGGGTTAGGCTTCATATTTTGTTTGATCAATTCATTGGTAAACAGTTCCCATACGATGTCAAACGTTACCTTATTTCGCCAATATTGTGACTGGTTCCAGCCATCTTGCAGTAAATAATTATAAAAATCTTTCCAGGCAGGATCGCTAATGGCGGTATCTATCCATTTATCGGAAAAAAATAAAACTTCACTATGCCAGTCTTGGTCGAAAGCTTGGCTATTAGCTATCTCTACTAATATTTGCCAATGATCTAATAAACTTTTAGGTAGATGCGAACGGATACCGTATTTTTTCTTTAATTCTTTGTGTGAAGCAACATCTGTAATTTTTGGCAATAAATATACTGAGCGTGCACCGGATGACACACTCCAAATTCTTCTAACAAAGTGCGACAGCGTTGGATCTAAATTTTCCCAAAGGCCAAAAATAGCACCCGGTTGAAATAAATTAAGGGTAATAATACGATCTGGCATCTCATAGTAAACTTCGCCCGTATTTTTTAGCATTAAGCTAACAGGGACAGAACGCCGTTTTAATAAATGCTTAAAATCTTTTGAGATGGTTGGCGCATCAATAGGTACAACTTTTCCGTCTGCGGCTGGTAACTGAATCGTACCTTTATCCACTATTTTACGGCCATAAGGATAACTTGCAAAAATAAGTGGAAAATCATCTTGAGGATCTAACTCATCTATAATTTTCGTAAGTTCTGGTCTTATATGGGCGACTTTAGATCTAATGTCTTTCCATGTAGATTTTTCACTAGTGGCTTTATGCTTTTCCACTGTTATTACTCCATTTTCCTTTACTGTGATTGATTTGAACATGATAGTTTCCTTGAACTTTGATATTGCCACCAAGAAGAAATGAGGGAGGCGGGACTCAATCAGCCGTTCAAAGTAAAGGGCCTGGACGTATTTCCCTTGAAGGAGTGTTATATTTCGTCCTATCATCCCGCCATAGGCATATAAAAGGATACTGTGCTGGCGGGCACAGTACCCCTACTTTGAACGTTGATAAATGCAGAATAGATGTTTTAATAAGCGCTTGTCAATCAGGGAAAAATAGGGGGTTTTTGGTGGGAAAATAGGTCAAAGTGATAAAACGACGAAAACTTATGTTACATTTTGGACTTAGCCCCATTAATCAAATCCATATCAAGATAATGAGTTATGAATACTAGTTATATAGACGACATCCTTGCTGCCGGCAATCATTTACATGCATTAGTTACGGATATATTGGATTTTGCAAGACTAGAAGCGGGTAAGCTAAAGTTACATATTGCTCCTTTGGATTTGCGAAAGCTAATTGGAGAAGTCGTAATGATGTTAGCAGGGCCAGTTAAAGCAAAAAAATTAGAATTATTAGTTAATTATGCCGATACCGCTCCTCAACAATATTCGATTCAACAACCTTTATTGTTATTGGTGGTGACCGATCAATTTTTGCCAACACAAAATGCTGTTAAAAAAGCAGGCTTTAATGGCTATATTACTAAACCTACACACCCAACGGAATTATTAATAGATTTAGCGGTTGCCTGGGAAGCTTGGCAAGAACAGAGAAGCAGGCTATAGCTTTTTGTTTGCCTCTTGCGGTTCAATAGTTACTTCACAAGAAACCGAATTAGCAATAAAACAGTTAGCGTGTGCTTTTTCATGTATCGCGTGCAGCGTGTTTGCATCGGGTTGATTGGCGTTGCTAAAAGTAATTTTAGGACGCAAAGTTATCTGAGTTAATGCCATTTTGCCTTCCGGATTTTTACCAAGCGCGCCAACGGCGTCATCGATATATTCATCAATTACCAAGCCTTTATTAGCAGCAATCGCTAAAAAAGTTAACATATGACAGCTTGATAAAGCGGCCACTAATAATTCTTCTGGATTGGTAATGTTGGGGTCGCCTAAATAAGCGGGAGCGGCTGTTACTTCTAATTGGCTGCCGCCCGAAAATTTTACGGCATGAGTGCGATTATAGGTTTTAATATTAAAATCATCGGTGGTACGTTGCCAAGTTAACGTAATTGAATGTTCAGACATATCAGCTCCTTGAGTTAAATTGCGGCAATATATTTCTATTATAATCGTCTGATGAATAAAAGATACAGCGTGCTCTAAAGCTGTAATCGCCTATTATGGCCGTAATATAATTGTGGCGAGCGGATTTAATAATTCTGCCTACTCGTTGTACAGGTTCGGTGGGTAAGGCTAAGGTAATATCAATAATTTCTCTTTTGCCAAAAAGCAACGAATCCACGCGTTTTTCATCTAAAATATTTAATTCATTAAATAACTGTTTGTTAGTGATATCGCCGTACCAATATATTTTATTAGTTTGATAATTAATAATCAGTGCGTTGTCGGCATCAAGGTTTTTATAATGTGGCCAATGTGGAAAACCACGACATACTAAGACCAAATCAGAGGTTTCTGAAGGTAAGGGGATTGCCCACGCCTGATTGAATACGATAAGGACTAGTATTAATAAAAGAGCGCTTTTGCTAAATAACATTTTAAGGGCCCAATTTTTCATAACGGTGATTTCCGCGAAGAAGTTTAATGGAATAGAGAGAGTATACTTCAGTGTGTTAATTAACCGTTAGCTAAAATAAAGGCCCTTCTGCTTACTAAAGAGATATTTAGGCTTAACTTAGTCAAATGCTCTATGGTATCCTGCCATTTTTGAAAATATGGTTATGGAGGAGATTATAATGGTTAAAGTTTTGCGTTATTGTTTATGGTTGATTGCGATGTTGCCAATGGTGGTATGGGCGGCAACCAATAATGCGGCTTCCTCAACGTTTGTGGAAGGTAAAGACTACAAAATTATTCAGTCGGCGACAGCGCCAGCTTCACCTTTACCGAAAGATAAAATACAAGTTATCGAATTTTTTAATTATGGGTGTCCCGCTTGTAATCACTTCGAGCCAACCTTAGAACAATGGTTAGCCACTAAACCTAAAGACGTAGCGTTTGAGCGAGTGCCAGTCGTGTTTCATCCACAGTGGGATATTTTAGCACGTGCTTATTATGTTGCTAAAGATTTGGGGGTGGAAAGTAAAATTACTCCGGCTATATTTAAGGCGATTCATCAACAAGGCCAGGATTTATCAACAGCAGACGCTTTAGCGAAATTTTTCGCCCAATATGGCGTTAAAGAACAAGATTTTAATAGTGCATTACATTTCTCTCCTGGCATCGATGCACAAATGATGCGGGGCGATAATTTAATGGGTGTTTATCAGGCTTTTGAAGTTCCAACTTTGGTAATTAATGGTAAGTACAGCGCCAATTTAGGTTTAGCAGGCAGCCCGCAACGTTTTGTGCAAATCGTCAATTACTTAATTGCTAAAGCACGCCAAGAGATGAAGTGATAAGTCCATGACAGCTAATCTTGTTACCATTCGTAATTTAATGTTTCGCCGCAGCAACCGTATTATTTTTGATAATATCGATATGGATTTTGCGCGCGGCAAAGTCACTGCCATTATGGGGCCGAGTGGTTGTGGTAAAACCACCTTGCTGCGTTTAATCGGTGGGCAGTTAAAACCAGCGAGTGGGACGGTCGATGTTAATGGCCATCTTATTAATAAGTTGTCACGCAAAGGATTGTATGAAGCGCGCCGTGAAATGGGGATGTTATTTCAAAGCGGTGCATTATTTACAAATTTATCAACCTTTGAAAATGTTGCTTTTCCTTTACGTGAACATACTAAATTACCTGAATTATTTATCCGCGATATTGTACTCATGAAATTGCAAGCGGTTGGTTTGCGGGGCGCACACGCTTTAATGCCTAATGAATTATCCGGGGGAATGGCGCGTCGCGTTGCTTTAGCGCGCGCTATGGCCTTAGATCCACAATTAATTATGTATGATGAACCTTTCACCGGCTTAGACCCCATTGCGCTGGGGGTTATTGTTAAATTAATTCGTGAACTCAATGATGCCTTAGGAATGACAAGTATCGTGGTTTCGCATGATGTGCATGAAGTAACGAGTATCGCAGATTATGTTTATGTGATTGCTGATGGCAAAGTGATTGGCCAAGGTGAACCTAAAATATTATTACACGCTGATAATCCGCAAGTGAAACAATTTATGCAGGGATTGCCCGATGGTGTAGTCCCTTTTCATTATCCCGCTAAAGATTATGCGCAGGATTTGTTTGCCAGCTAAATTAAATTTTATCAAATATGGCTAACCCTTAATTCGCTACCAGCGTTAAATTAGATTCATCCGCATCAGCATGCTGCAAGTTAATTCTGCCTTGATGGAAGTGGTATAAACTACTGCGATGCCCGACGCTAATTAAGGTTGAATGAGGTAAGCGTTCACGTAAAAGTTGATACATTTTACTTTCATTAATTTCATCAAGCGCTGAAGTGGCTTCGTCAAGAAATATCCAGTCGGGTTTTTGTAAAAACACTCTGATGAAACCAATTAATTGTTGTTCACCTAAAGAAAATTCTTGTGCCCAGTTGCTGGTTGTAGTTAATTGTTCGGTTAATTTATCTAAACCGCATAAGGTTAATATTGCTTTTATTGCTTCATCAGAAATTGTATTCGAGGTGTCGGGATAAATCAGTGCATGT
>CAIUAS010000281.1 GCA_903897205.1 uncultured Gammaproteobacteria bacterium | reverse complement strand
TTGCAACCGCTCCGCATATTCTTGAGATTTTTTTTGGTAATCGTCTGCTGAAGGATTTAATAAAACCGTTAAACGTTTTTTTAAGCCTTCTTCGGCTTGATGTATTAAATAAGTTTCAGCCGTCATGCCAGATGGAATAGGAAAATTTGGCAAATAAGATTTGCCAAATATCATTGCTAAATTACAACGTTTTGCAATTTCTACGCTATTGGCTAATGCTTCCGGTATATCCGCAAATAACTGCTCCATTTCTTTCGGCGTTCGCAAATATTGCTGAGAACTATAAGGCCGTGGTCGTTTTGGATCATTTAAAATATAACCACCATGAATACACACACGTGCTTCATGCGCATCAAAATCATCTGCCGTTAAAAAACGTACATCATTGGTTGCCACCACAGGCAGATCCTGCTGCTGCGCCAATTCGACAACATCATGCAAATACTCTTCTTCATTGACGCGGCCAGTACGCTGTATTTCTAAATAAAATCGCTCAGGAAATAATGTTTTCCACTCTTGCAATAGTTGCGTGGCTAATTCATATTTTTTTGCTAATAATGCTTGCCCAATGTCACCTTCACGCGCGCCTGATAAGGCAATTAAACCATCGCAAGCGCCTGTCAACCAGGCTTTTTGAATAATAGGTGTGCCGCTTTCTTGGCCCTCGATATAAGCGCGGGAAATCAAACAAGTAAGATTTAAATAACCTTGTTTATTCTGACAAAGCAAGGTTAAACGCGTGGGTTGCTTTGGTGCGGCAGGATTTTCAATACAACAGTCGATTCCAATGATTGGCTTCACGCCTGATTTCAGCGCTGCTTTATAAAACTTAACCGTTGCAAATAAATTATTGTAATCAGTTAAAGCGACCGCTGGCATTTCCGCTTTTGCCACCGCATCCGTTAAATCCTCAATACGGATCAAACCATCGCTTAAGGAATATTCACTGTGTAAGCGCAAATGTACGAATGATGGTTGCATAAAATAAGCCAGGAATAATTATAATTCATTTTGCGTAAAACTTAAGGCATGGCTGCCAAACCTTTCGATATAGCAGCCATTTACTTAAGTATGGTGAGGAAGTGATATCTACTGCTTTTTAGCCTTCAATATCGCTGTTTTAGCAATCGGCTTAGTCACTGGAACAAGCTCTACTAGCTCACGAATAACCACTGAAAACATAATAAATTCCAAGGCAGGCGCGTTTCTTAACTCAGCTAATAATTGGTGCCAACGGGTTAAGAAACTTTCATGTTTGCTCAGCCAACCTTCTAATTGTGTAGTCGTGTCTTGCTTAGCGCTCGATTGTAAAACAGCAATAGTGATATTACGTTGTTGCGCGTCTAAATCATCACGCAAGCTAGCTCGCGCCAGAAAATCCCAATAGGTTGTTGTTGGTAACGTCGTCATACGTTCGCGTAGCCATGCTAACTCAAGCTTTTCACCCAAGGCAAAATAAACAGCAGCAAACTTATCGATTGGTAAATTATTTTCTGTGGCGGCTTCAATCACATCTAATAAAGTATATTGCACACCTATACTAGCTAAACGGGCTGCTGTGTCGGCCTGCACACCCACCGCTTGAAATTGCTGCAAAGTATGCTCCCATTGCTCACGTACATCGCCCACTAATAAATCTGATAACTGGCCATTAAACATTTGAATGCCTTCTTTAAAGCATTCAATCGCCCCCGTAATATCGCTTAAGTGATCACGCCTGCTGCGTAAAAACCAGCGGGCGGCACGCCGTGCTAAGCGGGCTACCTGCGCCATCATAGTATAACAAATTTCGCTAGCAATTTGATAATTCAACGCTTCAATAAGCTGAATTAATTCAGTGATTCCAAACACATCGCGCGCAATAACATAGGCGCGTAAAATAGCGGGAATGCTACTCCCTCCCGTTTCGGTTTGCATGCGATGCACAAAGGTAATTCCCATATCATTAACCATTCTGCTACTCCATTGCGTAGCGATAATTTCACGGCGCAATTTATGATTTGTCATTTGACTGCGATATTTCTCGCGCAGCGGTTTTGGAAATTCTGTTTTAATAATATTAGAAAGGTAGGCATCTTCCGGTGCATCTGAATTAAGCAACTCCGCCTTTATAATCATTTTTGTATACGCTAATAAAATAGCAATCTCTGGACTTGTTAAACCTTTTCCTGCCAGTTTGCGTTCTAATAATATTTTATCATCTGGCAAATATTCTAATTCACGATCTAACTTACCTGATTTATCTAGCGCATCGAGATAACGGTGGTAAAGCTCAAAATCATAAATAGCTTGTGATGCCGCTAAGCTAATAACACGGGTCTGCTGATAATTATCTTCTAATACTAATTCAGCTATTTCATCCGTCATTTCAGCTAATAATTGGTTACGCTGTTTTATGGTCATATCACCTGCGGTAATCACATCATTGAGTAATATTTTGATATTAACTTCATGATCCGAGCAATCTACACCAGCAGAGTTATCAATAAAATCAGTATAAATTAATCCGCCTTTTAAAGCATATTCAATTCGCCCTAATTGAGTGAAGCCTAAATTACCGCCCTCACCTACCGATTGACAACGCAGTTCATTACCATTCACCCGCAAAGCATCATTACTGCGATCGCCTACATTACCATGAGTTTCAGAACTCGCTTTTACATAGGTGCCAATGCCGCCATTCCATAGCAAATCGACTTCTGCTTTTAGCATGGCTTTAATTAATTGATTGGGTTCAAGCGCATCATCGGTGATACCTAATAATTGCTTTATTGGTGCAGAAACAGGAATTGATTTAGCTGAACGTTTATAGATACCGCCGCCTTGAGAAATTAATTCGGCCTTATAATCATCCCAGGTAGAACGCGGTAAATTAAATAAACGTTCACGCTCGATAAAACTTTTCTCCGTGTCTGGATTAGGATCTAAGAAAATATGCATATGATTAAAGGCACCAATTAATTTAAGATGGCGTGAGCGCAACATGCCATTGCCGAATACATCACCGGCCATATCACCAATACCTATTACGGTAAAATCTTGTTTTTCCGGATCGATATTCAAAGTTCTTAAATGACGCTTAACCGATTCCCAGGCACCACGTGCAGTAATAGCCATCTTTTTATGGTCATAACCAGCGCTACCACCGGAAGCAAAAGCATCACCTAACCAAAAGTTATATTCACTGGAAATAGCATTGGCGATATCGGAAAATGTTGCCGTGCCTTTATCGGCCGCTACTACTAAGTAAGGATCATTCTCATCATAACGAACTGTATTAGGGGGAGAAATCAGATCGCCGTTTTGTATATTATCAGTAATATCTAACAAACCACGAATAAACGTTTGATAACAATTAATAACTTCTTCCATGATGGCTTCACGTGTGCCATCGACTGGCAGATTTTTGACGACAAAACCACCCTTGGCGCCAGACGGTATAATCACCGCATTTTTAACTTGCTGCGCTTTCATTAAACCTAATACTTCTGTACGGAAATCTTCTCGGCGATCAGACCAACGAATACCGCCACGCGCCACTTTACCCGCCCGTAAATGTATACCTTCTACACGAGGTGAATAAACAAATATTTCAAATAATGGCCGTGGCAATGGCATATCGGAAATTTGATTGGAATTTAATTTAAATGACAACCAGGCTTTATTATCCCCTGCTTTATCTTTCTGAAAATTATTGGTTCTGAGCGTGGCTTTCATGGCTTCAACTAAACGTCGCAAAATACGATCATCATCTAAATTAGCGACATTATTTAAAGCACTTCTTAAGCTTTGCAGAATTTCTTCCACAATGGCTTCGGTTCGAGCACTAAATAAAGCGGGATTAAATCGTTGGTTAAAGAAATCAATTATTTTTCTAGCAATATCAGGATATTTCGCTAAAGTTTCTTCAATATAATTTTGGCTAAAAGTAAAACCTATCTGACGTAAATATTTAGTATAGGCACGCAACACTGTTACTTCGCGCCAGGTTAATTTAGCACTTAATACTAAGCGATTAAAACCATCGTTTTCAACAATACCCAACCATATTTGGGTAAATGCTTCTTCAAATATTACTCTAACTTGCTCAACATCCAGTTCTTCGTCTTGATTATAAATCAAACTAAAATCATTGATCCAAACATAGGTATCATTTTTAAGGATAATTTCATGTGGCCGTTCAGCGATTACCCTTAATCCCATATTTTCCAACATAGGTAAGACATCTGAAAGCGCGATAGGTACATTAAATTGGAATAATTTAAGGTGTAAATAATTCGAAGGCTCATCAAGCGAACGATAAAAACTTATTTCTAATGGATGTGCGGCGGATAATTTTTCCATATGTTCAATATCATATACTGCTGTACGTACGGAAAAATCTTCTTGATAACTAGCAGGGAAAGCTTTGGTGTATTTATTAATAAGCGCTATACCTTTTTCTTCACCATAGTAATCAAGTACTTGCTCATTCAATTCGTCTAACCAGCTGCGGGCAGCTTCGGCAATATTAGCTTCAATCACTTTGACATCATAATTCAATTCAACTTTGGGATCCGTACGAATTAAAAAATGCAAGCGCGCTAACATGGCTTCTGAAAATAATGGCGAATAATTAATTTCTAAACCATTAAATGCTTGCACCAATATTTCTTGAATGCTTTGCCGCAGTTCAGTCGTAAACTTTTCGCGAGGCACATAAACCAAGCAAGATACAAAACGACCAAAGGCGTCGCGGCGCACAAATAAACGAACTCTAGGACGTTGCTGAATGTGTAAAATAGCTAATGCTAAGTCGTTTAATTCTTGGGTGTTTGCTTGGAATAAATCATCGCGCGGCAACGTTGCTAAAATATCCACTAATCCTTTACCATTATGTCCATTAGGCGATAATTTAGAATTCTGCAAAACAATTTCAACTTTACGCCGAACAAAAGGTATAGCCATTGGGTGGCTGTTATAAACAGTTGAGGTAAACAAACCAATAAAACGGCGTTCACCACAAGGATTACCTTTCGCATCAAAACATTTTATGCCGATATAATCGGTGTAGACTGGGCGGTGAATAGTCGCTTTGGTATTCGTTTTTGAAATAACTAATATTTGTGGCGCTACTGCTAGTTCACGCGCTGCTGCCGGCAAAGAAGAAAATTTTCTGAGACCTAAACTTTTACTTTCATCTCTTAATACCCCTAAACCGGTGCCTGCAACCAGTTTTAAACCTAAATCAGCGCCCGCGCCTGTAATTTCATAATCACGACAACCTAAAAAGGTAAAATGATTATCTAATAACCATTGCAGAAAATCTTTTGATTCTTGAATTTCGACTGGATCAAATGGCGGCGGATTATTGTTTAAATCGGCCAGCACTTCTTCCATACGAGCGCGCATTTGCGCCCAATCAGTCACTGCGCTCCCCACATCACCAAGCACTCTATATAAGTTACTTTGTAATTTTTGCAAAACTTCAGGATCAGATTGTCGATCTATTTCAATAAAAATAGCCGCTTCCGTGAGATAATTTTCAGCATTATTAGCTTCTGTTTCTGCTAAAATTTTTGTAATACGCCCTTCATTATCTCGTACCACTTTTAATCCACCAAAATGGATCATAAAGTGAATACCTAAACCAGCACGCATAATTTCCATACGCATGGAATCGACTAAAAATGGCATATCAACACTAACCATTTCTACAATAGTGTGCGTAGATTGCCAACCTGATTGTTCATAATGCGGATTATAGATATGAATTTTACACTCGGCCGGTTTGCGCTGGTAAAATAAATTCCAGTGTGAAAGCATACCGCCATAGAGATCTTCAACATTGCGAAATATGAGATCTTCTTCAGAAATATTCGAGTAATAACTGCTGACAAATTTACTAATCAATTCAAATTGTGCTGGCATTTTTTTTTCAACCAACGCCAAAATTTTCTGAATAGCTAGCTGGCGTGCATTTTGTTTATCTTCATCTTTTTTCATATTGATATCTCTATTAAAAATGTGCGGCCTGTTGGCTTTTTCATCATTGTTTTAATTTTGTTAGCGCTGTTATTAAGGCGGGGATTATTTCGAATAAATCTCCAACCAGTCCATAATCAGCGATTTGAAAAATAGGCGCATCTGGATCTTTGTTGATTGCCACAATAGTTTTACTGTCTTTCATTCCTGCCAAATGTTGTATTGCTCCTGAAATTCCTATCGCGATATAAAGTTGCGGCGCCACTATTTTTCCTGTTTGGCCCACTTGATAATCATTGGGGACAAAACCGGCATCAACCGCCGCTCGCGATGCTCCCACTGCTGCACCTAAACAATCGGCTAATTCCTCTAAGTGTTTAAAGTTTTCAGCGCTTTGCATGCCGCGCCCACCGGATACAACTATTTTAGCAGCGGATAATTCAGGCCGTACCGATTGCGTTAATTCTTCCTTAATAAAAGTACTTAACTCAGTGTTTTCTACTAATGCGCATTTTTCTATTGGCGCACTGGCTTGAAGCGTGTGCGCTGCTGCAAATGCAGTCGGACGAATCGTTAATAATTTAATAGCTGCCGTTAATTGTATGGTAGCTAATGCATTTCCTGCGTAAATAGGCCTTACAAAAATATCTTTTGCAATAATCTCAAGCACATCAGTAATAGGCGCCATATTTAATAAAGCAGCGGCTCTTGGCAAAAAGTTTTTACCAAAAGTAGTCGCTGGCGCCAAAATATAATGATAGGAGTTAGCTAATCCAACAATTAAGGCAGATAAATTTTCGGGCAATTGATGTTCATAGCAAGGTGCATCAGCCAAAATAACTTTTGCTACTCCCTCTATTTGCGCACATTGTACCGCTACCTTTTCACAGTTCGAACCAGCTACCAGCAAGCTAATATCTTCATTGAATTTACTAGCCGCCGTAATAACATTTAAGGTCGCCGGTTTTAAATGCTTATTATCATGTTCAGCAATCACTAAAATCATGGCAGTACTCCCAAGTCATTTAGTTTTGCGACTAGCTCTTCCGCTGAGTTTAATTTCACCCCTATTTTGCGGGTTAAAGGAGAAGTTACTTTAAGCGTGGCCCAAGCGGGAGCTATGTCTACACCAAGCTGAGCCGGTGTGATAATAGCCAAAGGCTTTTGCTTCGCTTTCATAATATTTGGCAAAGAAGCATAACGTGGTTGATTTAAACGTAAATCGGTCGTGATCACGGCTGGCAATTTTAATGCGATCGTCGCCAAACCGCCATCAATTTCACGAGTGACTTGTAGGCGTTCACCTTCAATGACTAACTGAGAAGCAAAAGTACCCTGGGGCCATTGCAATAAACCTGCCAGCATTTGCCCCGTTTGATTGCAATCATCATCAATTGCTTGTTTCCCCATAATAACTAGGCGTGGCATTTCTTGAGCGACTAATGCGCTTAATAACTTAGCTACGGCAAGCGGCTGTAGCTCTTGCTCAGTTTGCACTTGAATGGCTCTATCAGCACCCAAAGCTAATGCAGTTCTAAGTGTTTCTTGCACCGCATCCGTTCCCATGGAAACGACGATAACTTCGGTAGCAATACCTTTTTCCTTCAAACGCACTGCTTCCTCAATGGCAATTTCATCGAAGGGATTGATGGCCATTTTAACATTTGCCGTTTCAACACCGGATTGATCCGCTTTTACACGTATTTTTACGTTATAATCAATGACACGCTTTGCTGTAACTAATATTTTCATTATCTTCTCTAACTAAGATTAAAGTAGACACAAATGTAAAATTATTTCATGCTTTCTAAAGCAGCACAGTATAGGTATCACCATTAGCAAAAGCAATGAGAGAGGACGGATTATGCAGCGTGAAAAGATGGAATACGATGTCACTATTATTGGCGCCGGTCCCGCAGGATTATCGGCCGCTATTCGCCTCAAACAGCTAAGCCCTGAACTTAAGGTCTGCGTACTTGAGAAAGGCTCAGAAGTCGGCGCACATATTCTCTCGGGCGCTGTAATAGAACCTCGCGCCTTAAACGAACTATTACCCAATTGGCAAAGTCTTAGAGCGCCTTTAAACACGCCTGCCAAAGAGGATCAATTGCTGTTTTTGACCTCCACCAAAGCCTACCGTTTACCGACGCCTAAGCCCATGCTAAATCAAGGCAATTATATTATCAGTCTAGGCAATTTTTGCCGTTGGCTTGCCAGGCAGGCTGAAGCCTTAGGCGTAGAAATCTATCCAGGCTTTGCCGCCGCTGAAATACTTTTTGCTGAGACTGGCCGTGTGATAGGCGTAGCTACGGGTAACTTAGGGCTTGATAAAAATAATCAACCCACCCCGCGCTTTCAGCCGGGTGTTGAAATTATCGCTAAGCAAATATTTTTGGCAGAAGGCTGCCGTGGTTCCTTGACCAAGCAAATCATTCAACACTTTCAATTGAATGCTCATTGCGATCCTCAAACTTATGGCATGGGAATTAAAGAATTATGGGAAGTGGAACCGAGTCAACACAAACCAGGCATGATTATTCATACGATAGGTTGGCCCCTTGATCCTAAAACCTATGGCGGTACCTTTCTTTATCAGCTTGAAAACAATCAAGTTGCCATTGGTTTAGTCATTGGCTTAGATTATGAAAATCCTTATTTAAGTCCCTTCGATGAATTTCAGCGTTTTAAATTACACCCTGCTATCAAACCCCTATTGACCGGCGGTAAACGCATTGCCTACGGTGCCCGCGCGCTAAATGAAGGCGGTTTTCAATCTATTCCTAAATTATCTTTTCCCGGTGGATTATTAATCGGGGATGCAGCCGGTTTTCTCAATGTGCCTAAAATTAAAGGTACGCATACTGCTATGAAATCAGGGATGGTTGCCGCTGAAACATTTTATCGAGCATGGCAAACCAATGCGTCCGTCAATGAATTAACCACTTATCAACAACAACTCTCGCAAAGCTGGTTATGGCAAGAACTTTATGCCGTTCGTAATATTCGCCCTGCTTTTAAAAAAGGGCTTTGGTGCGGATTATTATATTCTGCGATCGATACCTATTTATTAAAAGGCCATGCCCCTTGGACATTTAAAAATCATGCCGATCACGCTTGTCTAAAAAAAGCCAATGAATGCAATAAAATTGAATATCCAAAACCCGATAATGTGATTACTTTTGATAAATTGACTTCCATTTATTTGAGCAATATTCACCAAGAAGAAAATCAACCTTGTCATTTACAGCTTAAAGATCCTAATATTTCAATTAGTGTAAACCTTAAAGATTATGCAGCACCCGAACAGCGTTATTGCCCAGCGGGTGTTTATGAGATTTTAAAAGATAAGCAGAATAATAATTATTTACAAATTAATGCGCAAAATTGCATACATTGTAAAACGTGCGACATTAAAGATCCTATGCAGAATATAAACTGGATCCCCCCCGAAGGGGGCGGCGGGCCTAATTATCCGAATATGTAATTTTTTATTCTAATTTCTCAAGGCATACGCAGTATTATCCTGAGAATTTTTCTCGCCAAACAAGCTTTCCATTTCACTTTTCAACTCCCTCTGTTTAATTAAAAACCGAGGGGAATTGGCGTCTTTTTTAATACAAAACTTATATACGACATAGGAAAGTGCAGCGGGAAAAAGCAAACTTAAAACCATAAATGTTCCAACCATTATTTTCTTCACATCATCATTGTTTCTCCCTGATTTCTTTAATAGAAAATATTCCAAAGCAAGCACGCTTACGGCCACCAGCAGAAGCAACACTAGGCTAATTATCGTACAGGCCTCATCTCTTCTCATCCCATTTGATTTTTCTTTATGCCCGTTAAAAAAAACATAGGCGTCCTCTTTTTTTACCATACTGAATACTTTCTCGGGTTCATATAATTTCAGAATCTTAGGGACATCCCCAAACTTTAAATTGCTTTCACCATTTTTATATATTAAAAAATAATCTTTAATAATAAAAATGGCGTTTTTTTCAGAGCATATCATCTCATTGACAAGTTCTTTAAACGATTGATTAACTTGAGAAAGCGCCGCCAAATCTTTTGTATTAAGAAAAGCAGTAATACACTCAATTATTTCCTTAGGAACATTTTTGTTTTCAAAAAAGTTAGTTTTATTTTTATATTGTTTTGATGGATTCGCAAAGAAACCCGGTTGGTTATTTTTGCTTTCAATAAAGCCTGTTGATTTATCAATAACACTTACAAGAAATTTTGCCTTTTCTTTAATTTTATTATTTTTATCCAGCAAAAGTGTTTGTTCATCATCACTCGCTTTTTCTTCAGGTTCAGCAACTATTTTAGTTACTTCATCTTTATAAGACTTAAACCTCTCTGCAAGAATTTTGCTTTTATATTGTCTAGGCACATAAATATACTTTTCTATTTCATCAAGCTTTTCTTTTTTAGTCCTATTATTTTTATTTAACATAAGAAATTACACCATTTAGTTAGAAAATAATTTAAAATACACTTCCCATAAAGCCTTTCTCTATCGCATAACTTTAATCAAACAATTGCTTACAAACTTCTTTGGTTTTTTATTTGAAATGTAGCGCCCCCTTAAAAATGCATGTAACTAGCGTCAAGACCGTTGCGAATGAACCTATAGTCGAAATTTCAACAGGCTTTCACATAGTAGATGCCGATATAGCGGCGGCCATTGTCAATGCCTTTAAATGGGACAGTGCTATTCCTAGTGAAATCATGATAATTGAAATCCCTTCTTTTTCAATTTCAATCATTTACTTTTGCAATGATTTCCTATGCGCCCAATAAAAATTGACCATAATGGAATAATTGCTAAAATTCTTCTATCTCATCTACCCAGCAAGGTGCAGTGGTGATAGACTCTTGTCTCTCACGTCATGGTCTCTGTTGTCATTTCTGATATTCGTAAACCAAAAATGACATTGAGGTCTCTGCTTTAATTATTCATTTTTTAGTTTTATTGAACCCATAAAGAAAGGATACATTTATGCCCACTACTGATATTAATGCGATTCAAAATGTTAACCGAATAGAAAATTGCCCATTACCTAAAATGAACGCCCTGGCAAATGAACTGACACACACGGTTTACCCGCACGATGATATATATGGTAATTATTGCAGTATTGAAGAATATATTAATTGTCCTCCAGAAACAGTATTTGAATATCTAGCCGATGGTTATAAACTCGCCGAATGGACTTATAGCCTGCGGGATTTCGAGCCTGCTGCTTTTCCTGATCAATTACTGGCCTTCGATAAAATCGGCACGGGTACGAAAATTTATTGTAAAACCGTTTCGAATAAAGCGGCCATGACAGTTGATTATCATTGCGCCTGGGATCAAGGTAAAGAGTTATGGATGATTTATTTAATGCGTGTAGTACCGGCAGAGTTGGTACTGAATAAACCTGGTTCAGTGGTATTATGGACTAATTGTCGCCATCCTTATTACGATAAAAATCCTTTTCCAGAAACCGCGCCTGAAGGCCGCAAAAAATGGGTAGGTGATTTATGGCCGTTTTTTTATGCCGGTCATTATATTGAAATGCAAAATTTAAAATATATCCTCGAACATCGCTATCAGCAATCACAAGAATAATTCATCTTGTCGCATGCAAATTTTTTAATCTTTTTAAAATTTTTGCGTGCGGCAACGACAGCCTAAATTTAAACAATCTCAGAGGTGATTTATGATGAGCTCTATGAGTTTAATTAAAACAGCTAGTTATTTACCTGGAACACCAATCGATTTATCTTTTTTTCAAAATGACGCCGGAGAAAGCGAAGGTTTCCTTCGTGGCGGAAAATATCGGCACCACATTTCCGCACACGAAAGCGCGGCTGATATGATCATCAACGCTTCATCACAACTGATTAAAGAGCTCAATTTAGATCCCACCAAAGACATCGATATTATCTTAACGAATGTATCATGCCCCGATCAGCCTTTTAATGGTTGCGGTGTCGAAGTGAAACATCGCTTAGGCGCCAAAGCGAAATGGGTATTTGATATCCATAATACCGGCTGTATTTCTTTTGTCATGCTGATGACCCTAGCGCAATCATTGATGGCAAGCTATAAAGCCAAAACTGCCCTTATTTGTTGCGTACAGTCTGCCGCAGGTCGAATATTTGCAAATCCTCAAATACGTAGCCGACCTGAATCCTGCGTTCCTGGTGATGGCTGTGGTGTAGGTTATTTCGTAGCCAATGAAGAATCGCCTATTAAAAGTATTGTGCAATACTCTTATGGTGAATACGCGACAGATATGAGAGCGACCAGTGATGACGAAAAATCATGGTGGCAAGATCGTAAAGCGGCCCTGCGCCTTGATTTATCGGAAGATCGAATCCCTAAAATCGTCATGCGCGGTAATAAAATTGTTCCTCAAGTTATTAAAGAAGCTTGTCAGGAAGCTGGAATATTGCCCTCTGCACTTAATATTCTTATTACTAATCAACCTAATTCAGTTTTCTTACGCAATTGGCGTGAGGCATTAGAGTTACCCAAAGCATCACAAATTGAAACCTTTGAAGAACATGGAAATATGTTTGGCGCAGCGATTCCCATTTGTTTTGAACGAGGGGTTACTGATGGTCGAATTAAAAAAAATGACTATATTGCATTAGGGGGCTTTTCCCATGCGGGTGATTTTGCAGCCTCTGCCATTATTCATTGGCAAGCGGGCCTTTAAAAAATTTGGATTAAAATAAATGAAACTGATTGACGCATTGACGCTGACATTAAAAGATTTAGGGATTAAATTTGTATTTGGCGTCAGCGGCGCTAATATTGAACATTTTCATGATGCTATTTATCGTTTAGGCGACAGCAAGTTAACGGCTATTTTAGCCAAGAGCGAATATTCTGCTGCTTTTATGGCAGACGGTTTAGCTCGCTCTCATAATACCTTGGGCGTATGTTGCTCAACTTCGGGTGGCGGCATGACTAATCTTGCGGTAGGCATTGCTGAATCTTATGCTGACCAAGTTCCTGTATTAGCGATTGTAGGCCAGGTGCCCACGCACCTTGAAGGCAGAGGCGCATTTCAGGATTCTTCCGGAAAAAATAATACGCTGGATGCCCTGCTTTTTTGGAAAACGATTACTAAATATGCCGCCAAAATTATTGAACCGGAGAGTTTTTGGCGGCATTTCAAAACAGCGTTACAAGCAATATTTAATCAACGCCTTGGCCCAGCGGTGTTATTAATTCCTAGAAATTTATTCGACAGTGAGGTTCCTGAAAGACCCAACGATTTTTCAATTTCATTGTCTGAATACAGAAAATCATTCCCTGCAGAAAAAAAATATAGTGAAAAATTACTGTCCGCGATTCAGCAAGCTAAACATCCTTTGGTGATTGTTGGCGGCGGCGTCCGCTATGCTTTGTCAATAAAGAATTTAAAAAAACTAGTCGATCATTTTGAGTTAAAAGTAGCCACTACGCTGGCAGACGTTAACGCATTTCCTCATGATGATCCGCATTATCTTGGCATGATAGGTGTCGCAGGCCATCCTTCTGTGCATCACTATTTAAAGAATAATGTTGATCTGATTATCGCGATAGGTGAAGAATTTTCTGCGATGGTTAAGGCTCCTATTGAATCTACGTTAACAGCTATCAAAACTATTTTTATAGGCGCCGATGCTAGCAAAGCAACAGCAGCATTAAATATTCATCTCGCGATTGAAGGGGATATTGAAACTTTTTTTGCGCAAATAATCAATGAAATGCAGCAAAAACCAGCCACATTACAACCGATGGCTATTTCAAAGCAATATTATAAGCCAACAATTATTCACGCTGAAAACAAGAAAAAAACGCAAGGATTACTCACCAGCCAGGCGCTTACCCTATTACAAAAATTTTTGATTCATACGGACACTATTAT
>CAIUAS010000280.1 GCA_903897205.1 uncultured Gammaproteobacteria bacterium | reverse complement strand
TTATCAGGCGCTGTAGAAATGAAATTCTTACCTTGTGAAATCGCCTGCTGCTGATTTTGATAATTTTCTTGCGCTTTTAATTGAACAACGGCTTCATTGCGATCATTAACCGGAACCGATTGCGCGCGTTCAGGATTAATATCGACATTAACCGTACTCACATTATCATCGGCCTTTGCAAGGACGGAACAGAAAAAAAGCGTAAAAAGCAAATACTTCAATTTATTTTTCATGTGCTATCCTCGCTTGCGCTTGTTTTTCAATGACTGAAATATTTTTAATATCGAGTATGCTATTGCTGTCAGTAGTGCTATCACCACCCGCTAAGGTTTGCACCGCTTGTTTGACACTGACTTGGAAAGTTTGCCCATCATTACTATTGACCAATAACATTAAAGGCACATAGTTAAAGGCGTAGGCCATCACAGTATTATCGGGATTGCTGGCTTGCGAAGACCAATCCGGTGACATTAATACACCCGAGGAAACACGCACAATCGCTTGTTTATTATCCGGCGATGTCCACATTTTTAAGCCTAGCGGTAAATTATTATTGCTTAATTTAACGGGTTGCCAATTACTGCCTGGTGCGTAATCGACGGTATTTAATAACGCATCACTCACCGCGCCGACATTTTTAACAGGCAATGGATCGGTGCCCGGTGGATTGCCATCTAACGTAACACTGACTGAAGAATCCAAACCCTCATTGAGATTGGTGGCGGTATGAACAAATAACACCACAGGTTTAACGCGGCCTTTTAAATAAAAGGTAATATTGGTCGAGACAAACGGGGTTTGTACGAGGATACTGGCATTAAAGGGATCATTTTTAATAGGCTGGCCTAATAGAATGGCCTCACTGCCAGGAACGGCATTTTCAATCGGCCACGGTTTACCGTTTTCACCTAAAAAAGAAATGCTGGTCGCGTAATTTTGGACTAAATGTAATAACGGCGGCGGTGCATTATTTAATAAATTAATCGCGCGTACCGTATTCCTTAATTGTGTGACCTGTATCGGCATCGGTTGCAGGGCTTGATCAACGGCCGCTTTTTGTTGTTTTAACGCTTGTATTTGCTGGGGCGTATTAGGTAGCACACTTTGTATGGCTGCTTGCGTGGTGGGGTCGACCCGATCCTGCTTAAAAAGCTGGCTTAATTTTTGCATTTGACTTGAGGTTAAGGTCAAACTCGTTGGTGCCTTGTTAATCGCCGTAGGCGCAGGAACCGCTGTGCTATTGGCTGGCACAACCGTAGTTTGTGCGTGGGCCACCGATGCCAGCCAAGTCCAAGTAGCCATTAAAATAAAACCTAACGTGATTTTCTTTTTCATCGGTTAGCCCATGGAAACAAGTTGTAAGTTGGCAATCTCAATACCGCGTAGATTATTACGCTGATCAACCCGTACCACAGTGATATCGGCGTAATAACGTGCGCTGCTGGTTTTTTCTTCACTTTGATAGGTAATCAATAAAGGAAAGCGCATCCGCCAACCATACGTATCTGTATTAGGGACTAAGCCTTTGTGAATTAATTGTGGGGCTGCCATTAAATTGCCGGTAACCACCCATTTATTGTTGACCGCCTCACTGACAATGCCTCCTTTTTTCTCTAAGCTTAATTTGATTTGCGTAAACGCATCCGATGTATAACTTTCGGCGACGTCCGCCATTTGTTTTTGATAATTCACATAATCAAACGTAAACGTATTAGTCAGGGCGCGTCCTGCAAACGCTTCTATCGCCTGATCGGATTCAATCGGATTAGACAAAGGCATTAAACGAAAAATGCGGCCATCCGCCGTCGTGGCAAAATATTTCACATCGGTTGTTTTAGTAAAAACTAAAACGCCGACTAATATCACCAGCATTAACGTAGCAGCGCTCATCATTAAACTCACTTTAATCGCCGCACGATGTGATAAAATAATCGCCTTCAACCGCTCTTCCAGAGTTAAAGTATTATTTTCGAAAACCGTATTTTCAGTACTCATTCAGATTTCTCACTCTCTAAAGATTTACGTAGTGCTCGATTTTGGCTAGCAATCGCCCCTTTTGTAGCGCGCCCACTTTCTGCTTGGCTTAATGTGCCTAATGTTTGACTGATCGCACCTGTCATTTGTGCGCCAACGATGCCGCCCTGAATGCCTTCATGGGCATTTTCAAAAGGCGATAAGCCAGGTTCAGATAAAGAAATCCAAGTTAATATTTTGCGGGGAAATTCTTGAATGAGATTTAAGCTGCTCACCATCACCGTCCAAGCGAGCATCACATAAATATAAACCATGCCAATAAAAGTCATCGGAAAAGTGCCAATGCCCCAAAGTGGTTTAAACCCAATATAAATAAAATGATTCACTAAACTCATGCCAACCCAGCTAATAGCAATAGAAGCGACTAAGCCGCCAATCGCTAACGTTGGAAATAAGGTAATAAACAAAATATTGTTGATGCCTTTTTTAGCCAGTGAACTAACAAACGTCTGTCCTTCCGGTGCGGCATTTGCGACAATCCAAAAAGGGGCCGCGACAAACATTTCCGCCACATAAATTAGCCAACTTAAAACCGCAAAAAGAAAAATAATCCACGGCATAGACGGTAAAATAGTTCCCAGAATTAATCCTGCAATCGCCGTCAAACCCACGAGAATATTAATAATACCGCCCGAGAACAGCTGATTAATTTTATTGCCAATGACCGGTATCCAACTAAAAAGCGCCGGAACTTGTCGGGCCACAATTAATGCTTCAGCGCTGCCTTCTAATTTTTGTCCAAAGTTCGTCATCGCTAAAATCGGATCGGTCGTTTCACCCGTTTGAAATACATCCAAGCCCAATGGATCAAGCACATATTTAGAGCCATCTTGTTTAGCCGTCGTTAACGCGCGGTTTAATAAACTTTGTGAATTATCCACACCAAAACTGGTCATATTATCGGAAACCGTTAAATCGCTTTCTTGATTTAAGTTCACATAGTCCGGCGAATTTTCTAATGAAGCGGAAATGGCGCTGCCAACGATTTGTTGCTGCTGCGCTAATTGCCGATAATAATTGCCCGCTGATACCCATCCATATTGACTTGCTTGATTTGAAAATACCTGGGCAGCCATCGCTTTATTCGCAGCAATGGCGCTTTGAATTTTATTTTGCAGCGTTGCACTAAACTCATTAGCAATTTCTAACCACTGTGCGACTAAACTATCCGGCAGGGTTCCACTGGTTAACTGATCCATATTATTAATATAGAAAGGCCAAATACGGTTTTGCAGAAAATCAACAATAGTAGTGTCCGTTAAATAATCGTACTGCTGTTTTTGATAGGCATTAAACTTCACCAAGGTATTGCTTGAAATTAAATCGCTATCGGGTTGTGGCGTTAAATCGGGCGGCGATGGTGGTGTAATCGTACTGGCTACTTTTAAAAATGCCTGAAATTTTTCACCACCACACACCGAGGCAATCGCACTGACGGTTGGATTATCACCCGGGTTGATGGGATTGATCGTGTCTAAAGAAACACTTTCATCAGGGCTGCTGTATTTCACTTTATTGGCGACACAACTGCTGTAATTAAACGCATCGTTTAAATAAGCATTAGTTTTAGCCGGATCAATGGTCGGCGCTAATCCTTGCTGCGCGGTAATACCCGCTTGCGCTGCTTTATCTAATATTTTGCCCCAGGTAATGTCCGCGATACTCGAAGACATCATGGCGATGGCAATAACAAATGCTTGCATGGTAACAAGGCCCGTCCCCGGAAAAGGAACAACCGCCGTGATGCCCATCCCTAACCGTAAAAAAGACCAAATGCTGTTCCAATTTTTTAACATAAAATCGCCGGACTGTGCTTGATTAACCATGCCGGTCAGTGCCACATACATCACAACAAATAAAAACATCCATAAGGCAACGCCACTCATCATCGTGCCAAAAATCGATAACAGGGTTTCCTGAGGGCCGGAATATTGCGTCGAGAAATTAAAAATATTATAGATTTGTCCGCCAAATAACTTTACTAAAAGCTGGGTACTTCCCGAATGCGGAATATTATTAATAATGTCATCATACGTCATGTTGCTTTCCTCGGGCTTTAACAGGCATTAAATGCCAGTTCTTTGGCAAAGAAAGGGGCAACCCTTCTTTAAACGTTTTTTTAATCGCCTTTAAATAGGCTTTAACCGAACATAATTCACAGTAACGTATTTGATATAAACGAAAGGTGTTTTTAAAATAATAGACAGCGCTGATCAAGGACCCGACTAAACCTGGCACCTCATTTTGGCCGAAAATAAAAAAATACGCTGAATAAAAAAGTGCACCCAGCAATAGAAAAGCGAATAGGCGACGGTTTCGATATTGCAAAATTAATGCATCCGCTTTCACGCCTTTGGATAAAACAAATTTATCCCACTCATCAATCGGCTTTTTATCCGCTTTGATGCGTTCTCGAACCTTGTTGGCATCAGCCGCTAAAGTGGCTAAATCATTTCGCGTATAGCGAAATTGCCTTTTGAGTAACTGTGCACCCGTTGCAAAATGCAACGTGTTTTTAAAAATCGTCTTAAGACGCATACATCAAACCTTGACGTAAAAATAATGATTAAATACAAGCTAAAAATATTAATTTTTAGCTTGTATTTAATTTATTTATCGATAAACCAACTGAATTACCAGCCCTTGCACCCAGCACTGCATTGAAAATAGCATGA
>CAIUAS010000279.1 GCA_903897205.1 uncultured Gammaproteobacteria bacterium | reverse complement strand
CCCCAGAAAGGCGCGCCAATTACCATACAAAACGTAGGCACAGCCAATATCAGCGTATAAAACAAGCTTTGTGTACTTAACGAAGTTGTCGCAGCAAATAATGGTTGATACGATTGTGTAAATAACGGTGCGAAAATAGGAAACACCAATCCTATGCTCATCGCATTAATAAATAATAACAAACATAAAGAAATAATAAGCATGATAGCTTTCTCCAAAAGAATTAATAATAAAAATAAGATTAATTTCTGAAAAGATCGCTTTAAAGGACGCGCAGATATTGCAATGTGTGGCTTCTTTTAAACCATAGAAGAAGCGTTATTGAAAACCTAGGATTAGTTTTATTTGCAATTAAGCGGCAGATAACCTACCACTAAAAGTAGCTGTTTTTAAAGCTCACTTATCAGTTGTAGGGCGTACAGGGAGCATCGGAATTCTCGCAAAAGTTTTATGATGGGGTTAAATTTGGTAACGAAACTACCATAATGCGGGCCCATTAACAAGTTTCTGTAACCTTTTCATTAAGCAAAATGGCGAATTATCAAAGCTGGCTATTGAAAATAAATGATCCAAAGCAATACTTACGCCGTCTTGACTGCACTTCTACTTGGAACTCCCGCAAGCAACGATTAGAATGTCTGTTCATTTTAACTATAAAATAAGGTTTTCTGCATGCCCATTTCGCGCATTATTATCGCACAGCAAAATTTCCCAGTCGGAGATATTGCAGGCAATACTCAAAAAATAATTGCCTCTATTAATAAAGCGCGTGACGCGTTAAAAGCCGATATGATCATATTTCCTGAGTTAGCGCTCAGCGGCTATCCGCCTGAGGATTTATTATTACGCGACGATTTCCATCAACAAATTAAGCAGGCTTTAATTAATATTTACTCACAAACGACAGGGATTGATGTTGTATTAGGTTATCCTGAAAAAAGTGATGATGCTCTTTATAACTCAGCGTGTGTTATTCGCGATAAATCAATTATTTTAAATTATCGCAAACAGCGCTTGCCGAATTTTGGTGTCTTCGATGAAATGCGTTATTTTGCTACCGGCGATCAAACCGGCCTTTTTACGCACAAAGGAATCTGCGTTGGCATTATTATTTGTCAAGATTTATGGCATCCAGAACCCATTGCGGCAGCCGCGAGTGCCGGTGCACAAATTATCATTTGCCCAAATGCTTCGCCTTTTGAAATTGATAAAACCACTCAGCGAGAAAATGTATTACAACAACGTATTGCCGAACAGAAATTGCCTATTATTTACAGCCATCGCGTCAGCGGCCAGGATGATTTACTATTTGACGGTGGTTCCTTAGTTATAAATTCGCAACAGCAAATTTGCGTGCAGGGTAATTACTTTCAAGAAGAATTAATTCCGGTAGAAATTAATCTGAATACCGCACAGCCACTCGCCACTAAAATATCCGCGCCTTTAACCATCGAAGCAAAAGTATATCAAGCGTTGGTTTTTAGTGTGCGCGAATATGTGGATCGAAATCAATTTCCAGGTGTGCTCATTGGAATTTCAGGAGGCATAGATTCTGCTTTGGTATTAGCCATTGCCGTAGATGCCTTAGGCAAAGATCGAGTGCAGGGCGTGTTATTGCCTTCTCGCTATACTTCCGAACTTAGCATGCAGTTAGCGAATAAAATAGTAAAAAATTTTGGCGTAAGCGCTAGCGAAATTAGTATCGAAAATACTTTCCAAAGTTTATTAAATGATTTAGCCCCTATCTTTAAAGGCTTGCCAACGAGCATTACTGAACAAAATTTACAAGCACGTGCTCGTGGCGTGATGATGATGGCCTTGTCTAATAACACCGGAAAATTAGTTTTAACGACAGGCAATAAAAGTGAAATGGCCGTTGGTTATGCCACCTTGTATGGCGATATGGCGGGCGGATTTGCCGTATTAAAAGATGTGTATAAAACCCTGGTTTACCGCTTAGCGAATTATCGCAATCAGTTAAATCCACAAATTCCACCAGCCATTATCGATAGACCACCGACTGCCGAATTAGCCCCTGACCAAAAAGATCAAGATACTTTGCCGCCTTATGATATTTTGGATCAAATTTTAGAATTATATATTGAGCAATCTAGCAGTGTTGCCAACATGATCGAGCAAGGTTTCGCCAAAGCAACCATCGAACGAATTATTAAAATGGTCAATGCGAGCGAATATAAACGTTACCAAGCACCTCCAGGCCCACGCATTACGGCATGTGCATTTGGCAGAGAAAGACGCGTTCCTATTACTTCAGGCTTTAAAGCTTTTTAAAGCCTGAAAACCCGTTTTTCTATTTTATTCTTAATGATATATAGTCTAAAATCCTTAATACTCATTTATTGATTGCCAATCGGAGCCATTATGACCAATCAAACCCCAATAAGCTCACAGGAATCAGAAGTTTCTGCAGTTTCTAATGATGAACGCACTTGGGCAACCATAACCCATTTATCGGCTTTAGCGGGCGTTATT
>CAIUAS010000278.1 GCA_903897205.1 uncultured Gammaproteobacteria bacterium | reverse complement strand
AGCTATATTATAAATAAAATAACCTTGATTTTGCCATGCGCTCCATCAAGGTTTTTGCTCCATTATAACGCGCGCCCATTAAACCAACTATAAGCATTATGTATCGTAATACCAAATTTTTCCGCTAAAGATTTTTTAGTGGTGTAGTGGATTTCATAGATAGCTGCGTGCTGGCTTGCATTTAATAAATAATCATCACTGGTCGTTAATTCATCTACTAATTGGAGTTCTTGCGCTTTAGTGGCTAACCAATGTTCACCCGTTGCTACTTGTTGAATATTAATAAAAGGGCGATTTTGTTGAATGAAATTTTTAAACAATTGATGGACTTCTTCAATTTCTTCTTGAAATTTTAACCGAGCTTTTTCAGTGTTTTCACCAAACATGGTTAAGGTTCTTTTATATTCACCGGCGGTTAATTGTTCAAAATCAATCTCTTTTTTCTTTAAAAGACGATGAAAATTGGGGACTTGAGCAACCACGCCAATAGAACCAATTACTGCGAAAGGCGCTGCTAAAATTCGATTGGCGACACACGCCATCATATAGCCGCCGCTAGCAGCGATTTTATCAATGGTGACGGTAAGCGGAATGTTATGTTTTTTTATGCGCTCTAATTGTGATGCGGCAAGTCCATACGCAGTTACTAAGCCACCGCCGCTTTCTAAGCATACTAGTACTTCATCATTGGGGGTGGCCACTTGCAAAATAGCGGTAATTTCTTCACGTAAAGAAGCAACAGCAGAGGCTTTAATGTCACCTTGAAATTGCAAAACAAAGATACGCTTTTTATCTGCTTCACTAGCTTTGTTTTTTTTCTCGGTGGCTTTTTTTTGTTTGAGATATTGTTTGTATGATTTCTTATCTAAAATCTCCGCTTGAAAAGTCTCAGTTAATTCAGAAAACTTTTCATTAAGCTTTTTAATAACTAATTTATTCTTACTCGCTGATTTATCTTTGCGGGTTAATGCAAGAATTCCAACAACTAAAATTAAGATAGCAAAAACAATCGTAAATATCTTGGCGGTAAATAGTCCGTAGCTTGCCCAAAAATACATATGGAATCGAGCCCCCGTAATAATGTTATGAATGAATCTAAAGAGAAGTTGTGCTATTTTCTCTTTTTACTCGTTGAGTTGCATTTATAATAGCGGCTAATACTAACAAATTTATCTGACCAATGGCTATCTCTTTAACAGTTAATCAACTTGGCTATGAACGCAATGCGCAAGTTATCATTGCTAATATCAATTTTAATTTGCAGGCTGGTGAAATTTTGCAAGTTACCGGAGGTAATGGCAGTGGTAAAACTACGTTGCTACGTCTATTAGCCGGCCTAATTCAACCAACTGTCGGTGAGTTAACCTGGTGTGGACAGCCTTTTTCAATTGATCGCATCGCTTATCAGCAAGCGCTCTTTTATGTAGGCCATAAGGCGGGCGTTAAAACAGAACTAAGCGCTTATGAGAATTTGCATCTCATGACAGGCCTGGTAAAAACCCATCCTGCTGTTTCGTTAAGAAAAGCGTTAGCGCAAGTCGAATTAGAAAACTATGCAGATAGCTATGCTTATCAACTATCCGCCGGCCAGCAGCGCAGGCTGGTGTTAGCAAAATTATTAATGGTCTCAGCGAAGTTATGGATTTTAGATGAACCGTTTACCGCGTTAGATACGCGTGGCATCCAACTTTTCGAAACTTTTATCAGCCAGCACTTACAAGCAGGCGGCATGGTTATTTTAACTAGTCACCAACGCTACCAACTAACGGATATTGTGCAAAAACAGTTGTTGCTATAAAAAATTTCACGTTTGAAAATGACTCTAATTAGCCGCAGGTTAGGTTAGTTCTAGTATATTAACAATCAATAGGAACGCCTTCTACATCTAATAACTTCGTGTTAATACTATAATAAACCTGAATTTTAGCTTGCTTTTTCAATAAGCAAGCTAAGCGCGCACCTGAGAAAGCGTAAATAAATGACATGGGCTGAATTGAGCCAGTTGTATTGGATACAAACTGTATTTGACCGCCGCTGGCATTAGCGGAGGTGATTTTTAATTCAACCGATTTGCTGTCTCCCGCATAAACAGCACCGCTATATATGGGGGCTGAGCCATTATTGTTGGTAAATTGTAAATAAACCGGATCGGGTTTTTGGTTTTCCGCTAAGCCTGGTAACGCATCGGGCGCTGTAATTTCAAGCGTGATAGCAGGAGCCGGCGCTGATTTCACCGGTGTTGCTGCTAACGCCATGTTAACAACACCCAATAAACTTACCAAAGCCAAAAGCATGTTTATGCCAGTTTTTTTAAATAACATATGAGGTATACTCCTTTTTTCGATTTATCAAACCGCTAATACAAATATCATGGATCATTTAAGCTATCATAGATCATTTTGGCTGATTTTACGTTATGAATTACTTATAGCTTGCCGTCATTATACCGAATTACTTAATCCCCTGCTTTTTTTTGCTATCATTCTTACTTTATTTCCTTTGGCAATAACACCGGCGCCCGAAATATTGCAGCATATAGCCCCAGGTATTATTTGGATCGCCATTTTACTTTCCACCCTGCTTGCGCTGGATAAACTTTTTCGGGAAGATTTGCAAAGTGGTGCTTTGGATCAGTTATTAATTTCAAGCCAGCCTTTACCCTTACTTATTTTAGCAAAATTATTGGGACATTGGATAACAAGCAGTTTGCCATTAATTTTACTTTCAGCATTATTAGCTGGTTTTTTGCAAATGGCTTATCCTGCCATTAAAGTCCTCATGGAAACGCTATGTTTGGGCACGCCGTTGCTTCTTTTAATAGGGGCGATAGGGCGCGCATTGACTTTGCGTTTGCGTAATAGCGCTTTATTAATGTTTTTAATTGTGCTGCCATTTTATATTCCCGTTTTAATTTTCAGCACCAGTGCTGTGATGGCGGCAGAACAAGGTTTATCAGTATCAGGTCAATTAGCCTGGCAAGCCGTGATGCTCATCTTAGCGCTACCATTAGCGCCATGGGCGACAGCGGCTGCTTTGCGAATAGAAATATAAGAAGAACACTATGTGGTTATGGATTAATAAATTTGCGGCGCCGAAAAATTTTTATCAAATCGCCGGCACTATAATACCTTGGACTAGTATTTTATGTGCGCTGTTATTTCTTTATGGTTTAATCGGCGGTTTAATATTAGCACCGCCGGATTATCAGCAAGGTGATGCGTTTCGCATTATCTATGTGCATGTTCCCAGCGCTTTGTTATCGATGCTGATTTATATCAGTCTGGCTATCGCCGCCGTCATTAATTTAGTTTGGCGAATTAAATTAGCCGATATCATCATAGCAGTTAGTGCACCATTAGGAGCCGCCTTTACTTTTTTAGCATTAAGTACCGGTGCATTCTGGGGGAAGCCGATGTGGGGAACCTGGTGGGTGTGGGATGCACGCTTAACGTCTGAATTAATTTTATTATTTATCTATCTAGGTGTTATTGCATTGCGGGCAGCCATTCCTTTGCAAGAAAGCGCAGCGCGTGCCAGCGCTATTTTATTAATCGTTGGAATCGTGAATATTCCTATCATTCATTATTCCGTTGCTTGGTGGAATACGCTGCATCAAGGCGAAACCCTAACTTTAACGGGAGCATCTTTAATTGCGCCCGCTATGTTACATCCTTTATGGGCGATGATTTTAGCTTTTATTTGTTATGCCAAAACTATAATATTAATTAGAGCGCGCACAGAAATTTTGCGGCGCGAAAAGCAAAGCCAGTGGATCCAAGCATTTTTGAGAAATTAGTATATGATTTCGTTACGCCATTTTTTAGCCATGGGAGGTTATTCATTTTATGTATGGAGCGCCTATGGCATCACCTTTGCTATATTAAGCTACTATGCCTTTGCTAGTATAAGAAATTATAAACGCTTGCAGCGTCGTCTTAAAAAATTACTAGCACAACAACCGCAATGAAATTAAATCCTATCCAACGGCGCAGGCTCCTATTTATTTTACTGATTATTATTGCAGTCGCATTGGCAACCGCTTTAGCCTTATATGCTTTACAACAAAATATTAATTTATTCTATAATTCTAGCCAAATTGCAGCAGGGCAGGCGCCGCTTAATCATGAATTGCGCTTAGGGGGGATGGTACAAGCAAATAGTGTGAAACGAATGCCGCATAGTTTAGCGGTGAATTTTATTGTCAGGGATAATGCGAAAAGTGTGCGGGTCAGTTATGTGGGGATTTTACCGGATTTATTTCGTGAAGGGCAAGCGGTCGTCGTCGAAGGAAAATTAACGGTGCAAGGCGTAGTGCAAGCGGATCAAGTGTTGGCAAAGCACGATGAAAAATATATGCCAGCCATCTTAAAATAATAAGGTAAAATAAATGCTTCCTGAAATCGGCCATTTTGCACTCATTCTTGCTTTTTGTTTTGCCTTAGCGCAGGCCATTATTCCCTTCGTCGGCAGCTATCGCAACGCTATTTTTTCCATACAATTAGCTAAACCGTTGGCGCACGGTCAGTTATTATTTATATTAATAAGCATCGCTTGTTTATTATATGCTTTTATGAGTAATGATTTTTCAGTGCAATATGTCGCTGAAAATTCTAATACCGATTTACCACTGCCTTATAAAATTGCTGCTTTATGGGGAGCGCATGAAGGTTCAATATTATTATGGATCGCCATTTTAAGTCTTTGGACCAATGCCGTTGCCTTTTTTAGTCGCGCTATTCCTCTGGTTTTTTTAGCGCGCATATTAAGTCTATTAGGAATTTTAAGCGCCGGATTTTTATTATTTTTATTAACCACTTCAAATCCTTTTGTGCGGTTTTTACCGAATATTCCAGCGCAAGGCGTAGATCTTAATCCATTATTACAAGATCCAGGCTTGGCTATTCATCCGCCCATGCTTTACATGGGTTATGTGGGTTTTGCGGTTGTGTTTGCTTTTGCAGTGGTCGCACTGCTCAATGGACGCTTAGATGCCACTTGGGCGCGCTGGATGCGACCATGGACAATCGCCGCTTGGAGTTTTTTAACCGCAGGAATCACCTTGGGCAGCTGGTGGGCGTATCGTGAATTAGGGTGGGGCGGTTGGTGGTTTTGGGATCCCGTGGAAAATGCTGCTTTTTTACCTTGGCTAATGGGAACCGCTTTAATGCATTCATTAATTGTCGCTGAGAAACGTAGCTTATTTAAAAGTTGGACAATTTTATTAGCGATTGCCACTTTTTCATTAAGTTTATTAGGTACCTTTTTAGTGCGCTCCGGTGTATTAATTTCTGTGCATGCATTCGCTAGTGATCCTAGTCGTGGAGCATTTTTATTACAATTTTTAGTGATTGTCATTGGTGCCGCATTATTATTATATGCCGTGCGAGCGCCCGGTATCCGTGGTGGTAGTTATTTTTCTTTGTTATCACGCGAAACCTTTTTGTTAATTAATAATGTGTTGCTGGTTATTATCATGGCAACTATTTTATTAGGAACCCTCTATCCACTCATTTTGGATGCGCTCAATTTAGGGAAAATTTCGGTAGGGCCGCCCTATTTTAATGCTGTTTTCATCCCGTTAATGATTCCGTTATTAGTATTAATGGGAATAGGGCCATTAAGTTATTGGCGTGAAATGACGATGCTAATGCTAATTAAACGGTTATGGTTGCCATTTATCGGTGCTATTTTATTAACCGTTATTTTATTATATGTCAGCACTGGTAAATTACCGGGGGCAGTCGCAATGGGAATTTTGCTGGCGACTTGGATCATGGTAAGCACGCTCCAATTATTAATTGATCAATTAATCAAACGAAAAAATATTTCCTTCGTCCGGCATATTTTGGGAATGTTTTTAGCTCACCTAGGTGTTGCTGTTTGCGTGATAGGAATAACCTTAACTAGTTATTATAAAGTTGAGCGCGATATTAAAATGTCGATAGGCGATACGCTACCAGTGGGGCCTTATCATTTTCAATTTATCAGCGTTAATAATTTGCAAGGTGCTAATTACCAAGGCGTTGATGCTGTTTTTACAGTTGCCAAAACAAATAAAATTATTTCAGTTTTGCATGCAGAGAAACGTATTTATACGGCGCAACAAACTGCGCTAACAGAAGCGGCTATTGATGCAGGAGTATTTCGCGATTTATACATTGCTTTGGGCGAGCCATTAAGCAATAACACGTGGAGCGTACGAATTTATTATAAACCTTTTGTACGTTGGATCTGGTTTGGCGGTATATTAATGGTTTTAGGAGGCATAGCTGCTATTACCAACAAAAATAAATCAGCAGTTAAAAAATATGAATAAATTACTTTACGCACCACGTTATTTAATTCCTTTATTAGTATTTATTATTCTTGCGTTTTTTTTATGGCGCGGTTTAACCTTAAATCCACGCGAGCTTCCATCCGCCTTATTAAATAAATCGGCCCCTGTCTTTGAATTGCCAGATTTAATGCAACCGCAGCAAATATTGACACACCAGATTTTTTTAGGACATGTATCTTTATTAAATGTATGGTCAACCTGGTGTGTTACGTGTCATGCTGAACATGCTTTTTTAATGGAGCTAGCGCACACACAAGCAGTCACTATTTATGGGTTGGATTATAAAGATGATAGCGCAGCAGCTAGGCAATGGTTAGCTCAATATGGTAATCCATATAAAGCAATTGCGGTTGATAAAGCCGGTCAGGCGGCTATTAATTGGGGCGTCTATGGCACGCCTGAGACTTTTATTATCGATAAAAAAGGCATTATTCGATATAAAGTGATAGGTGCGCTAACACCAACAATCTGGCAGAATCAGTTGGCTCCATTAATTCAACAATTACAAAACTAAGCTATACTGAAGGAAAGAGAACAATGAAAAGGACAGGGACACTCATGAATTTAACATTTCTTGGGGCGACTAAAACTGTGACGGGATCGAAGTATCTCCTTACCATTGATAATAAAAATATATTAGTGGATTGTGGGTTGTTCCAAGGATATGCTGAATTACGTCGACGCAATTGGCAACCTTTGCCGTTACCAGCAAAAGATATCCATGCTGTTATTTTAACGCACGCGCATATCGATCATAGCGGCTATATTCCTTTATTAGTGAAAAATGGTTTTAAAGGAAGAGTTTATTGTTCGCAAGGCACCAAGGATTTATGTTCGATATTATTACCTGATAGTGGTTATTTGCAAGAAGAAGAGACGCGCTTTGCTAATAAGCATGGATTTTCTAAACATAACCCAGCGTTACCTTTATATACGGCCGAAGATGCCGAAAAATCCTTAGCGTATTTTTATCCGTTGCCTTATGGAACCCATTATAATTTAGAAAATTGTTTTGATTTAACGCTGATGCATGCCGGCCATATTTTGGGTGCTTCTTTTGTTAAAATTAATTACGATGATATCAGCATAGTATTCTCAGGCGACATTGGTCGTATGCAAGATCCAGTGATGAATACACCGGCGATTATTCAAAAAACGAAATATCTCGTATTGGAATCAACCTATGGAAATCGCGAGCATAGCCATGTTGACCCTTTAGATGCATTAGAAAAAATTATTAATAAAACAGTTGCGCAGCAAGGTGTTATCGTTATTCCTGCCTTTGCGGTCGGCAGGGCGCAAAGTATTTTATACTATTTATATCAATTGAAAAAAAGTAATAGGATTGCAAATGTTCCTATTTATTTAGATAGCCCAATGGCAATTAGTGCCACGGAAGTATTTAAAAAATATACCAATGAGCATCGGTTAAGCAAACAAGTGGTGCAGGAAGTATGCCAGGTTGCCACATATGTTAACACTCAAGAAGAATCGAAAGAACTTAATCTGCAAAATCCTCCTATGATTATTATCTCAGCCAGCGGTATGATAACCGGTGGTCGTGTTCTGCATCATATAAAATATTATGGCCCGAATCCGAATAATGTTATTTTATTTGTGGGTTATCAGGCAGAAGGAACGGCTGGAGCTATGTTATTAGCGGGCCATCACCGCCTAAAGATTTTGGGCGAAGAAGTATCCATTAATGCTAAATTAATCGAGTTAGGTAATATGTCCGCGCATGCGGATTATCAAGAAATATTATCCTGGCTACGCCACTTCCAAATGGCTCCTCACAAAACATTTATTACCCACGGCGAAGCTGAATCTGCAAATGCATTAAAATTAACGCTTGAAAAAGAATTAGGTTGGGACTGTATGGTGCCTGATTATTTGTATAAAGAAACATTATGAGAAATTAATTTTTTAAAAATTAGCAAGCCTTGCTGAAACAAAGTGACATCAAGGCTCTAAAATTTTACTCGCAAGTGTTAACTATCGTTGTTGCCACATATCTTTTCTTATAAAACAATAACATCGGCAAGATCATTTAATATGTTTTCTATGTCTTTTATATAAATCGTTTCTTCTTCTTTGATGAGTTCTTCGTCTTTAACTTGATTGTCGGTTTTTT
>CAIUAS010000277.1 GCA_903897205.1 uncultured Gammaproteobacteria bacterium | reverse complement strand
CTTGCAGGAATTGAATTACATCGCATGTTGAAAAAAAGACAACATAGTAAGGCGGCGAATCAACCGGTTTTTGAGCAGTTTTATGGTTTAGCGGCCTAGTTGCGTCCAGGGGAAATCCGTTTATAATTTCTGGCGACCAATGGTATTAGTTGCGACACAACCCGCTAGGTTATTATGGCCGAGCTGGCGTGTCTTAGCAGGTGTAACAGCACGAAGGGCAGGGAGCCATAAAGTTATCAAAAAATAAAGCGATATTTGAAAATTTCAAAGTGGTTAAAGGTAAGGCCTTGATGTCGCCAGGTAAGATAGTTACTTTATACGTTATGGTATTATTAGCGGCATTATATTTAGGGTCTTTAGGAACGATAACGAAATCAACATCTTTTCTATTGAACATGCTATGCATTTTAAAAGCATTAACGCCGACGTTCGGTAAAGATTTTGCAAAACCACTATTCTTCGAGTTCCATAAATCTAAAAATTTTTCTAAAGGCATTAAACCGCTTACGCGTTTAGGTTCATCTGAAAAATAAATAACAAACGGGCTTATTTTTTTTAGCGTCAAAGTATAATCGCCCAATTTTGCAGGGTTGGCTTGCAGCGTTCCCGAATCAGCGGTTTGTATGAAGAGATAGCTGGTCGGTGCAGGTTTGCTAGCGCAAGTTTGGTTTGTAGTCTCGTTCGCATAGCTCATGGTGGTGTAAGCAAGGCTGAACAGGAAAATAAATTTAATGATTGTTTTTGTGAAATTAGTCATGATAGCGGCCTCTTTTTTTAGCTTTTGTGTTGCAATGTGAAAGTTCCATAACTTGAAGGGTTCTCGATTAAGCGCTCCCCCTCTGGGACCAAATTATTTTTTGTATGATTGTTATTAGTATCGTCAGTTAAGTAAGTGATGTTTATAGGTTTTTTTTGCTCCATGGCTTTTTGAGATAACCATTGGTTCAGTGACTCAGTCGCATCACTTTCATTTTTTGATTCATTTGAATTAGTCGAAATAAGAGAAGATTCTTCGAATGTTTGCAATTCTTTATTATCTTCATGGCGGATAAAGGCAACTCCATTGTTTATAAGGCGCGTTACATTATGCATTTCTTGATTCGTTTTTAATCTATAAGAAAAATAAAGCGACAATCCAATGGCTAACATGGCGCTGATGACTCCCATGAGCATGGCTGAATAGCTACCTTGCTTGTAATCATCCTGTGTAGCAGAAACGGCATGTGCAGCATAACCAAATAATAAGCATGCTAGCAATGCTTTATTTATACCATGATTAACATGGGATAAGTGACTGGCATGAGAGCCTGTTGCTGTAAAATGGGTAATTCCCTTCACTAATGCCGCGCCTCCCGCCACAATAAACCGGCCTTTTTCCATAAAAAACGGGGTTAATGTTTCGACTAAATTCTGTGGTGCTACTCCAGCGATTAAACCTAGATAAATCGGGATGCTGGCCACTTCATAAACCGAAGCAAGCGTAAATAGAAAATTCATCGAGGCTGAACCGGCTCGTTTCAAGTAACTAGGTTGGGAGTGCGATTGGCTGATAGGTTGATAAGCGCATGCGAATAATTGCTTAACTCTATCGGCAAAGTCAGCCAATAATTCGCTGTGTTCTAAGGCTTTTTTAAATTTGGGACTGGCGGAGATTAATCCAACGAGTAACGGCAATGTTATTAACATGGCAAAATCAAAGTCTAACGATTCATTGCTTTCAACGTCCCATTGGCCTGGTTTAATCATGCCGGCAATGCGTAAGCCCATTTCTTGAAAAACGCCATATAAAGTCACGGTTTCTGCCGAAGCTTTTAGCAAACCTAGAATAAGGCGAGCGCGTTCACTGGTGTTTTCGGTAGGATAGAGCGTGCTTGTTAAATTAGTTAAGCCGCCGAAAAATCCGACAATAAAGCTAGTTTGCGCAGGCGTTAAGCTAAGGGCTGTTCCATACACTTCCTCATAAGTTTCGATAACAGCGGCAGCGGGAATGCCCCATTGGAGATAACCTTGAAGGAATTTCATCGCATTGAGGCCGGCTTGCTGGGCAATACGGACATCGATCGGTTTTAAATCGTTTAGTCTATTTAGTTGGTCAGTTTCTGGATCTATGGTGCCTGCAAAAGTATTTTCATCTCTATGGCTAGGAATGTGGATAGTTATAATTTCTTGTTTGCTTGCTTTGATTTTTGGAGGCTGTAAAATTTGCATTAATTTAGGGGCGAGGTTCTGACCCATGTTATAAGCCTTAACGAGATCGTAAGGCATCTGTGCTTTTTCGATTTCCTGTTTGAGAATGCCTGCAATGGCGATGGCTATTTTATTTTCAGTTAATTTTTCTAAGGTTGCATGCATTGTCTTCCGGTCACTATCTTTGTCGGGATCGCAGTTTAATTTATTGCAAATAGTAGTTAATAGACCCGCTAAATAAGCATAGACATTTAATGGGAAATTATTATCTTTATGTGTTTCATTCTTTCGAAAACTTTCAGCAAAAAAATTCAATCTTGTTTGAAAATCATTTTTATTTCCCAGCTCGAAATTGCCACGGTTTAGCAGGGTTTGCATAATTGCGCTGGCAACTTTAACAAACGCATCATTAAGATTTAAGGTGCCATTTTCAATAGAATATAATTCGCTTTGCATGATTGCCTCATAAAAATTAGTAATTGCTTGAAATAGTAGCACACTAACCTTAAGGAAAACTTAAGGGAAAATTAACGCAAGCTTAAAGGTGTGCTACTTATTTGTGGCAAGGGCGTGGACCGCCCTCTTTAAATATTGAAAATAGAAATACGTTGGGAAGCTTTGTAGTGGACGCTCTCTTTTTCTAATGATTGCAAATAATTTTGATGAAATTCAATTAGACGTGATAGTTTGCCATAGTTTGTTTGGAGAAAATGTAGCGAATAAAGATTAAAAATATCGTGGCATGTGCTAGCAAAAGCTGCGCGTTATTTTTTATATAAAGCAAATATATCTTATCGACTATGTCATACTTTGCAAATGAATGGCAGGATAGGTTGTGGTTGATTAGCAATGGTTCTTGTCTTTTCAAGGTTGCTTACAAAAACGAAATACAAATATGTGCTGTTGACATTGTAAATTAACTGATATGTAATGTTAGTATGGCGTTTTGTTAGTATTTTTGTATTCTATTATGATAACATGAGGGCTGTTAGTATGTCTTTGGTCTCTGTTCGATTAGACAGTAGGCTTTTAAATGAGTTGAAAGCCGTATCGCAAACATTGCATATGTCGCAAGCAGATTACATCCGCAAGGCTATTGAGCATATGAATGAAGAAGTTTTAAAAAGAGAACGGAAGCAAAAGCTTATAAAAGCGAGTTTGCGGGTAAGAGATGAGAGTATGTTGGTAAACGCTGAATTTAGTCGGATTGAACATGACCCGGAAGCTTAAACAAGGTGAAATATGGCTGGCTAATTTGAATCCCAATAAAGGGACAGAATCTGGTAAAACCAGACCGGTGCTTATAATACAAAATCAAACTCTGCTAGATGTTGCTCACCCGTCAACTTTGATTGTTCCACTCACAACCCAGTTGATAGAAGACGCACAACCTTTAAGGGTTAGAGTCAAAGCCCAAGACAGATTAGAGAAAGATTCGGATATTTTAATTGATCAAATACGTGCTATTGATAATAGTCGGTTAATAGATGGCCCATTAACGCAGGTTTCAGGTGAGCAGATGGCCCTTATTTATCAGTCGATATACGAAGTGATAGAAAATAACTTGGAAATCAGCTAAACAGTTACCGCCTTTTTCCCTTTCTATCGGCAGGCAGCCCCCCTGAGCCGCGCACTGTTTTCATGCGAATTTATAATTATAATAAAGTGTTTTGTTGAAATATGCTGATAGTAAAGCCCACTGAATTAACATCTTTTACAAGAAAAATATAAGGAATTGATATGAATCGAAATGAGCCTTACAACGCTTTGTCGTTCTTGCCGTCAGCAATTGATTTAGCGGCGCCTGTTATTTTAAAAAAAGTTATGCTCGCGAAGCAGCGGCTTGTTGAGCTTAAAGATTTAATCAATTCAATACCAAACCAAAGTATTTTAGTTAATGGAATTATTTTGCAAGAAGCACGTTTTTCTTTAGAAATAGAAAATATAATTACGACGAATAATGAGCTTTACACAGCGGCAGCAGATGAAAAATTAGCAACTGATCCGCATGCAAAAGCGATTTTGCGCTATCGACAAGCGCTATGGCATGGTTATAGAGCTTTAAAAAATAACTCACTTTCCACTCATTTATTTATGGAGCTGGTAGAAATTATTAAAGCCAGCAGCCTTGGCGGTGGTAGAACTACGTCGGGAGCTAAAATAAGTAACTCACAAGATGATGTGATTTATATTTCGCCAGAAAGAGAATCTATTAGCCATGATCAATTAGCCAAGCTCGAAAAATTTATTCATGCTGAAGATAACATGGACCCACTGATTAAACTTGCGATTATGCATTATCACTTTGCAGCGCTTCATTCATTTGTTGATGGTGATGGGGGGGCAAGCCGCATTGTTGATATTTTATTTCTGGTTGAAAAAGGCTTATTAAAAAAACCGGCTCTTTTACTGAGCCATTATAGGCTTCGTACTAAAATAGCCTATTATGAAGGCTTAAGAGGCGTAACAGAAAAAGCGGATTGGCTAAGTTGGATTTTGTATATCTTGGACGCCATAGAGGTAACGGCTGCAGAAACGCAAGCGCGAATTTTAAAAATTTTAGCAGCAATGGCAGAAGCCAAAGAAATAGTCCAAGCGAAAACGCCAAATATTTATAGTAATGAGTTGATTGAAGTCATTTTTCAACATCCCTACTGCAAGCTTCGTTTTGTTGAAGAAGCGGGGTTGGGCAAGCGGCAGACGGTTGCTGTTTATTTAAAAACTTTAGAAACCCTAGGTTTGCTTCAAAGTGTTAAAAATGGGCATGAACAATACTTTATTAATAAAAAACTCGTTGAAATATTAAGCAAGTAACATATTAAATATTTTTTTGTTAGCTTCAGTCGTGTGTTTTAAGCAATGGCTCACATTCTTCTGCACTTAAAGGATAACTGAAGTGATAGCCTTGCACTTGATCAGCGTGCTGTTCCTTTAAAAAACCAACCTGTGCCAGATCTTCTACCCCTTCCGCTATCACTTGCAGATTCAAACGATGCGCCATTGCGATAATCGCTTCTACAATGGCCTTATCTTGTGCGTCGATCTGAATGTCTCTAATAAAGGATTGATCAATCTTTAGTTTACTGACGGGCAGACGTTTTAAATAAGATAAACTTGAATAGCCTGTTCCAAAATCATCGATCACTAACCGTATACCTAATTGCCGTAAAGCCTCCATTTCAGCGAGAACTTCAGGCGTATTTTCCAATAATACGCTCTCGGTCAGTTCTAGCTCTAAATAAGCAGGGTCTAATTGGGTTTCCTGCAAAAGGCTAGCGAGCAACGTGCTAAGGGATAGTTTTTTAAATTGTATGGCCGAGATATTAACCGCAATGGGCAAGGCTTTTAAGCCTTTCAATTGCCATGCTTTAGCTTGCGTACAGGCTTGCTTGAGCACCCATTCCCCAATCTCTAGCATAAAAGATGTCTTTTCCGCTTGCGCAATAAATTCGCTTGCGGTCAGCAGCCCTTGCTCGGGATGCTGCCAACGCAACAACGCCTCTAAGCTACTTATCTGGCCGGTGACTAAATTATAAATGGGCTGATAATATAAACATAATTCTTGTTTTTCTACAGCTTGCTGTAAGGCTTTTTCAAACAGATGGGTTTGCTGGACGGCGGTATTTAAAGCGTCTGAATAAAACTGATAATGATTCCTTCCTTGGGCTTTTACTTGATACAAAACCTCATCTGCCGCTTTGAGTAAGGTTTGTATGTCCTCGCCGTCTCTCGGATACAAGCTAATACCCATACTGGAGGAAACTCGAATTTCATGCCCTTGAATAAGCACGGGTTTAGCCAGCGCCTGGTAGAAACGGTCGGCTATCTGACTTACTTGGCTTACTTCCTCAATACTGAGCACCATAACAAATTCATCGCCGCCTAAACGTACGCCCAGATCCGTTTCGCGTAGACAGCCTTTAATTAGCTCAGCTACGTATTGCAATAATTTATCGCCCACTTCATGGCCTAACGTATCGTTAACCGTTTTAAAATAATCTAAATCAAGAAAAAATACCGCAAGAATTTTTGGCCCGCGTTTGGCTATTTTTACCGCTTGTTCAAAATAGGGATATAACAAGCTACGGTTGCCTAAACCGGTTAAAGCATCATGGGTTGCTCGATGATAAAGATAGGCATTCTCTAAAGAAATAGCGGCTTGCGAGGCTAACAACTGCAAGCTTTGTAGATGCTCGGCAGTAAAAGCGTTGGTTAAGCTATAATGCTCAATATATAAAAGACGCCGTAGTTGGCCTTGGTAAAAAATAGGTAAAAGAAGCAGGGATTTAACCTGAGAACGCAGCAGGTAAGGATCTTGTGCTATCACTTGTTCATTCGAGGCATTGGTTTGGATCTGGGCTTGTTGGGTGCGAGCAACATAATGAATGAGCTGTAAAGGTAGATCGGTGCGTTCACTGATCTCCTCTCGGTTATCCATTTGAATAGACTGTTTCTCCAAAGAACCTTCCGCTTCAACAAACCATTGCTCATCTTGTTTAACTAATAAAACGCTGCGCTGCGCTCCCGCATTTTCCAGTAGGATCTGCAATAGGCTGTGCAACAGCTTATCAAGCTGAATTTCACTTGTGATGGTTTGCGATGCTTTGATAATCGCCATAAAGTCTAGCGAATGGGTCGAGGTCGTCGTACTGGTTGTAATCAGCAATGAACTTAACGGCAGACTTTCTATCTGTGCTTGGAAATACCCAGGATAGTGGCTCTTAAGCAATTGACACTTTGCCTGTGCACCCCAACGCTCATAGCCATAATAGCTTTCAATAATATAGTGCTTGGCTAGATGCGGCTTATGTAAACTCAAACAAAAACGAGCTGCACATTCATTAGCGATAGCGACATCCTGCAGGTAGTTTTGCTCAAGCGCCGCTTTTATAGCGCTATCATAAGCTGTCAAGATAGTTTGCATATCGCTATTATTTTGCAGGGTCGCTATTTCTGCTTGGAGTAGCAACTTCTTGTGTTCGAAATTGGCGGGGCATTGCTGGGCCCATCGACTGAACTGCTTTTGGATCGCTTTGAGTTGTTTACGCTCGCTCCGTTGCAGCTTTTGGTTTTCCTGGCGCCTGAGCGCAATTAAAGACAAACCATATAACTGGAGGGTCATTGGATAAAGCACCATGCCTATGACATTTTCTTTTAAATGATAAGCCCGCGTGATTAGCTGATACGCCTGAGGGTAATCGCCTAATACATAATAATACTGGCCCAGTAAGCAGTAAGTATAAATCGATATTATTAATGCCGATTCATGTATCTCCTGCGCTAAAAAAGTATCAGTTTCTGCCTGATTTAATGGCTTAATAGCTTGCAGCGCATTTAAATTATTCTTGAGTAGGGAACTGATTTCATACCATTCATTATTATGCGTTTGCTTAAAAAAAAGCAGGCTTGCCTCGGTTTCGCATAGTACTTGCTTTAAATCCACACCTGCAAAACAGGAATTATACGATTGCGTAATAATGACACGCGTGGCCACGTGTAAAAAACCCACCTCAAGCGCAAGTATATAAGACTGATGCAATAGTTGGTTATTCGTGCGCGCGGGCGCCCACCAGTGATTTAAAAGAACACCTGACAAGCCATCACAGCTAGCTGATATTTTAATATCCCGAGGATTATCAAGTCCTTTAGCGAGAGCCATATAAGCTGATGCTAATTTAAAATTATTTCGCCGCACCAAGAAAAAAGCATAGGTTAATAACAGCAGGTTTGCGCCTGGAGAGTAACCTTCTTCTAATATTAAATAAACGCTTTTCAAACTAATAAGGGCGTATAGCTTTTTATCGAAATCAAAGGCCGGCGTCATCATGACTGCTAGTAGATATCTGATTATGAGCTTGTCAGGATCCATAACTTCCGGTAACTCCAGACGGCTAACCTCACGCCCTCTGATTTTAAGCCTGATTTTGGTATCTTCGATGAGCAAATGGCCTAGATGCGGCTGTAACGGTATCTGTATACCCACTAACTTTAAAGCCGTTTG
>CAIUAS010000276.1 GCA_903897205.1 uncultured Gammaproteobacteria bacterium | reverse complement strand
TTACTATATCATAATTACTATCTTATTTTTCCTTTTTATACCTTCTAATTAATCGAGTAAATCAGACAAGAGACTATAGCAAGCTCTTCGATTTCGAGCATATTAACAACCGTGAGGATTACTCGGAATGCAAATCAAATGGGTACTATTACTGGCCATCTCTTTATGCAGCATTCAGCCTTGTATTGCGCAACCAGTAACACACCATAAAAAAGCATCTGAGCACAAGCGCGTCACTCGCCATACCAACCCAAAACACGTTAACAAGCATAAAACTACGCACCGTGCTAAAAGCACTAATAAACATCATTCTGCTAGCACAAATAGTTCACCTCAAACAGAAGATAAAGGCATTAATAAAAAACTGGTTTCTTTAGATATTCCACAACCACAATTTGATACCACCTATAATATTAACAACACTAATAATACTAACTACTCCATTGAGCCCTCAGCGAATTGGCAGAACATTAACGCCGCTGATACTGATAATTCTGACAACGCGGTTAATACTTCCAGTGTAAAGCTAACAAATTTAGCTTATAAAACAGTAGAAACCCTTCGTTTTAGTAGTTATAAATTAGGCGGCACAACCTTTGATCCCACACAAGGCATCTATAAAATAGATTGCTCAACTTATATTAATGATTTGCTGAGCGAAACCAATCCGCACGCTTATTCAACGCTAACCAATTGGACACAAACTTATAAACCGACTACTGCCGATTATTATAATTTCATTAAAAAACTACCCACCGATGCCACTGCTGATTATTGGCATAAAATAAATAACGTTGGACAACTACAGCCCGGTGGAATATTAGTATTTCGCAATATAAGCTACAATAAAAAACATGCGATTGGCGGTGGCCATGTGATGATTGTCATGAGTAAACCCATCCCGCATCCTTCAGCAACTGACATTTATCAAGTAAAAGTCGCCGACTCTGCTTCCTCAGGTCATAGCTATGACACGCGCTCACCTCATCAATCAGGCATTGGCATCGGAACCTTGCTTCTCAAGGTTGATCCTAACACGGGGCGGCCTAGCGCTTATGCCTGGCGTTTAGACGATCACTGGCGCAGTAATGCCTTATTCGCCATGGCGCAACCTGTTAGCGCTGCCTAATTACGTACTTAAAGCGATATCTTAATACCAGCATCATCTAGTAACTGCATAAGATTTTTACCCGCTGGTGTAGGCTTATTCTTCCAAAAAACTTCTATGTAACTTTTTAATACGTATTGATACTCTGGAATAGTTAAAATTGATAATATCTTTTCCGCCACTTTAAGATGTTTAGGAATTTCATATCGGCATTTTTGAAATAAAACAGCGCCTAAAATAGCTGCTTTTGAAGCCTTGCGCGCTTTGTTTGCCTCAGAAAAACCTAGAATACATTCTTCTAATGAGCGTTCTCTATCCCATGCTTCCCACTCGCTAAAGAATCGCATGGCAATATCACGATATTTTTTGATATCTTTTTTACTATTATTTTCACTCAGCATTTGCAAAAAAAGCATAGCGGGGATACTCGCCTCTACATTAGCCCACGAACAATTTCCAATGATTTGGGCGGTTACCGGTAAATGCCCAACGGTTTGCAATCCTAATATTTGTTTCAATCCCGCATGAATAATTTCTTTCGACTGCCTTTTATAAAGCAGTTGTTTAACAAACTCATCATTAAAGCGCCGCAGATCGGTGATTTGATAAATAACAACCGTACCTTCAAATTTACTATTTTCGCCTCGATCACATTTAACTAATAGATTTTTATATTTAACAAAGGTGACCCCATGACCTTCATAAGCAATGGGTAGCAGCAATAATTCACGATTTAATAATTTATCAATTTTATCAGCATGCTCTTGTAATTTAATGGTATATTGTTGATAACGTAATAATTCACTGGCATTTGCAAAGCTTTGAATGATTTTTTGCAGATATTTAAAATACGGGCGCAAATGTTTGGCAGCAAAATTATTAATAAAACGCTCTAGTGAATGCCGAATAATATCGACCGTAAATTCCAAGAAAAAACCATCATAATCTAATTCAACAAAACGCCCTTCACTATCTACAATATCAACATAGCCATGTAATTCGTAGCGATGGCCTAATAACTTTGTATTAATAAAATCCTGCGCAAAATCAAGATCAGCTCGATAGCGATAAAGTAAATTTTTTAATTGATGGTGCCCGCGTAGCAGAGGATAAACCAACACCGATTGCCCGTTGGTTGTATAGGCATTGGCATTAGCTTTATTTTCTAATAATAATTTGCAAAGCGGAATATTATTATTATCAGCGGCCCAATGTAATGCCGTACGGCCTGTCACATCAGCCTGATTAACATCCGCACCATACTTTAATAAAACCTCTGCTTTTTCAGGGCTATTAGCGATAGCGGCTTCAATGATAGGGTAAAAACCATATTCATCTAATTGATTTACCTCAGCCCCCTCTTGTATATGCTGCGCTACTTCCCCAGGAGTTCCATAAATAATTGTATTGGCTAATGACATATTAACTGTGTATTAAATAGGCTTAAAAGTAGGAGTTTCCACATAGGTATTAGTGGGTTTTGCTGCCGGACGAAGCTCATTAGCAAGCCGATTATATTGCTCACGCGCCTCAGGATTGTCCGTCGGTAACGCATTAAGCTTTGGATCCGCTCCATCAAAACGTTGGCTCTCACTTAATAATGGATGCCGCTGTGGGCCACGATTTCCTGCTTCAGCACTTTGCCGAGGTTTAGTAGGATCTTTCGTATTTGGGACCCAACCAAATTGGGATTCTCCTTTACGTATTTGTTCTGCTAATAAAAATTCTGCTGAACTAGTAAGTCCAAAAACAGACAAATCCATGAGAGGCTCAGTAGAGCCAGGGGCACCGGTACCGGAGCCGCCCTCTTCGCCAGAATCATCATCGGTCGCATCTAAATTTTCTATACTAACAAAAGAGGAAGCTGTCTTTACCTTGGACGCAAACGGTTGCCTGCCCTTTAAAATGCTTTCTAATTCATCTAAAAGTTGTTCATGCGATTGTCGAGTGGCCATAATAATTATCGATTTGTTAGTCGTATGTTAAGTATATACCAAACCCGCTGAAATTTTACGTTTTATAAACTCTAAAAAGGAGCACCGCAGCGACAAGGGCCCCGAGCCACCGATGTTAACTAGCGCAATAAAAACGCAAAACCTCAACGAATTTGGTATATCTCAAAATTAATTAAAATTTAAAAATAATCTTTAATCAATAGTTCAGCAATCTGAACCGCATTTAAAGCTGCCCCTTTACGAATATTGTCTGACACTATCCAAAGATTAAGCCCATAGGGATGGGAAATATCTTCGCGGATACGTCCAACATAAACAGCATCCTGGCCAACCGCATCACCTACAGGCGTTGGATAGCCACCTGGAACTTGTTTATCAATCACAATCACACCAGGAGCCTTTTTCAGCAATTGACGCGCTTGTTCCGCCGTTATTTTATCTTTAGTTTCAATATTCACCGCTTCTGAATGACCATAAAAAACAGGGACCCGCACAGCAGTAGGATTTACTGTAATATCTTCATCTTCAAATATCTTCTGTGTTTCCAGCACCATCTTCATTTCTTCAAAGGTATAACCATTGGCTTGAAATTCATCTATCTGTGGCAACACATTAAAAGCAATCTGGCGGGTGAATGCCTTGGGTTTTATCTTTAATCCATTTAATAACGAGGCGGTTTGTTCAACCAACTCATTAATACCTTTACGCCCTGCGCCCGATACCGATTGATAAGTAGCTACATTAATTCGCGTGATACCAACCGCATCATAAATGGGCTTTAATGCCACTAACATCTGCATCGTTGAACAATTAGGATTTGCGATAATATTGCGCCTGGCATAATCAGCCAACGCATGCGGATTAACTTCAGCAATAACTAAAGGTACGTCTGCTTCATAGCGAAAGCGAGAAGTGTTATCAATAACAATGCAACCGGCTTCTGTAGCTTTTGGAACAAACTTCGCTGAGACGCTGCCGCCCGCCGAAAAAAATGCAAACTGTGTTTGAGTAAAATCAAACTCTGCTAAGTCTTGCACCATAAGAGGTTTATTTCTAAATAAAACAGTTTTTCCAGCAGAACGTTTACTGGCTAATGGATATAATTTTCCTATGGGAAACTCACGTTCTTCTAATATATTTAAAATGGCTTCGCCTACAGCACCCGTGGCGCCAATAATAGCAATATCATATTTTTGTGACATAATTCCTCTATTTTATCTTAAAGAAACTCGAGATTGCTTGATTCATTTTATCGCAACCTACCATATCATCCTTTACCATTGCTTACCTCATAATTTTGCGCGCGGTGGCGTAACAGATGATCCATCAATACTATTGCCAGCATGGCCTCAGCAATCGGTACTGCGCGCAAAGCAACACAAGGATCATGCCTGCCTGTGGTAATTATTTCAGCCGCTTCACCTTGAATATTTATGGTATTTCCGGGGATGCGCAAACTTGAGGTAGGTTTGAATGCTAACTGTACAATCACATCCTGTCCGGTTGAAATTCCCCCTAAAATACCGCCGGCATGATTGCTTAAAAAGCCTGCTGGCGAAATTTCATCGCGATGCTCCGTGCCTTTTTGTTCTACACAAGCAAAACCTGCCCCAATCCCCACGCCTTTGGTCGCATTAATGCTCATCATCGCACTGGCAATATCGGCATCCAATTTATCGAAAATCGGTTCACCTAAACCCACCGGCACATTTTTTGCTTCAATTTGCAAACAAGCGCCTATCGAATTGCCTTCCTTAATTAAGGCTTGCAGATAACTTTCTAATTCAGAAATTCTTGCGGCATCCGCGCAGAAAAATGGATTGCTTTCGACGATATGCCAATCTTTGACATCCAATTTAATCGGGCCTAATTGTATTAAACAGCCGCGAATTTCTACCTTATAACGTTGCTGCAAATATTTTTTAGCAATGGCACCGGCGGCAACTCGCATAACGGTTTCACGCGCCGATGAACGCCCGCCACCACGATAATCCCGAATGCCATATTTTTTCCAATAGGTGTAATCGGCATGACCAGGACGCAGTTGATCTTTTATTTTTTCATAATCACACGAGCGTTGATCGGTATTTTCTATTAATAAACCAATCGGCGTACCCGTCGTTTTTCCTTCAAATACCCCTGATAATATTTTTACTTGATCAAGTTCATGCCGTTGTGAAGTATAACGTGATTGCCCGGTGCGCCGTCGATCGACTTCTTGTTGAATGTCTGCTTCCGATAATTCCAACCCAGGCGGACAACCATCTACGATAGCGCCTAAAGCAGGCCCATGGCTTTCCCCAAAGGTGGTCACACAAAACAATTTACCTATTGTATTACCAGACATACGCTTAAATTATCCTAATTAATTTTTACTTAAATAATGAATGTCTAATTCTTTAAATAATTCTTAAAATATTTTTTTATATTTTCGCAGCTGTTTTGCCGTTAATAAAAACACACCACCATCGCCTCTTTGAAATTCCAGCCAAGTAAATGGCACAGTTGGATAGCGCTGAGCCAAAGCAATTTCGCTATTTCCTACTTCCACAATTAAAATACCTTCATCGGTTAGATACTGTTCTGCCTGTTGCAAAATTTTAATAGCAATATCTAAGCCTTCCTCACCTGCCGCCAAACCCAGCGCTGGCTCATGCCGATATTCTTGCGGTAACGCTTTCATTTCGTATTCCGCTACATACGGCGGATTGCTAATAATGACGTCATATTTTTTATTGCCTAGCTTATCAAACAAATCTGTTTGGATTAAATGCACTTGCTCCGTTAAACCATGCTGGTCAACATTTTGTTTTGCAACCGCCAGCGCATCCGCCGAAATATCAACCGCATCAATCATTGCCTCTGGAAATGCTTTAGCACACGCAATAGCAATACAAGCACTGCCTGTACATAAGTCTAAAACAGATTCCACTTTTTCCGCTAAAATCCAGGGAGAAAACTGTTGTTCAATTAATTCACTTAAAGGTGAACGTGGAATTAACACGCGCTCATCGACATAGAATTTCAAACCACCAAACCAAGCTTCATGCGTTAAGTAAGCAGCAGGAATCCGCTCACTAATCCGCCGATAAAATAACTTAGCAATTTTCTTGCGTTCACTGGTAGTTAAATTAGCATCTAACACGTGTTTATTAACATCCAGCGGCAAATGCAAGGTGTGCAAAACTAACTGGACCGCTTCATCCCACGCATTATCTGTTCCATGTCCGAAATAAATATTTTCTGCATAAAACTGGCTCATTCCCCAACGTAACATATCGCGCAATGTACTTAACTCAAGCACCGCCTCTTCAAATAGATTCTTGTTTAACAATGCTTTCTCCATTTAAAAAATTTAGTTTAAGGTTTTGTGACGCCCATAAACCGCTAGTCTAATATTAAAAGCCAAATGATTGCCACCAAATAATTGCACTTAAACGAATTCTGGTTTACCCTTGTCGGCGTTATC
>CAIUAS010000275.1 GCA_903897205.1 uncultured Gammaproteobacteria bacterium | reverse complement strand
TTTTTTCATAAAATAATAATAATAATGAAAGGTAAAAAATATGCAAAACCACGGCAAAAAAATATATTTAAAAAAAGAGCTTAATCGCCAAGTGGTTCAACAGAGAAAAGCGCAAGAACATGGTATAAAAAAAACAATTAAACTGTCTAAACAGAGCGCAGAGGGATTTAATCAGCGGTTATATCAAAGGCATAGCTTCTTTAATTCTACTGAGATGCCAATGGAAAGCGCTATGGCATCGGTTCCTTTTGCTACGCAAACTATGCCATTTCACCCCTATCGAACAAAAGCTTCTGGCACTATTAAAATCACAAAAACAACGGGGTTTATTTTTTTCTTACTGATTTTACAATCCGTGAAATGCCAGGTGGTTTCACGCCAGGATGAAGAAATATTAGGGCAAAGTGGAACACTCATTTCAGCTGATGTACATGGGCTAACTACAGAAGATTATTTAATATTACACGATTTAGTGAATGCAGAAGTAATGCATGAATCTGACTTGATGCCAGTTGCTACTGCGAAGCCTGTACCGCAACCTGAAGCAGGAGAAACCATGCCATTAAACGCTGTGGATATCATGAAGTTTCTCCAAGAAAATGTGAACAATAATGATCTTGCCGCTGTGCGCAAGCTATTGCAAAACCCGCGCATCGACTGGAATTTTATCAATGAACCTAATTTACATAGGTATCCGCTACATGATGCTATTCGTAATAATAACATCGCAATGGTAAAAGCATTATCAGACAATATTTTTTTTCTGAATATGATTGATATAAACGGTGATACTCCACTAACGTTGGCCATGGAATTAAACAATAACGAAATTTGTGCATTCTTAATAAAAAGGGGCGCAAAGCTGAATGAATATGATACCGATTATCTGATTTATTTGAGAAATACAAAACATTATTCTGCAGCAGCAATACGGAAGTTAATGATCACGCCATTAGTACGCGCGATAAATGACGATAACAATGAACTCGTTGAAAGGATCGTTGAAAAACATCCAAACCTTGATGAATATTTTATTCGATATGGAACACAAAGCAGTAGTAAAAACCCCGTGCTGAGAATTGTAGAGAAAAAATATCTCGAAAAAAAACTGGCTTTTGATTATGCGCCTTCGTTAGAAGTTGCTACATTACCGATTCCTGAATCGTTAATAGATGAATTAGTGTATGATTTCACTAATAACAAAATTGACAGGAAAGTACGTAAATTTTTTCTTGGCTTAAAGAAATATTTTTATTCGAGCGACAGAAAAGCACAACTGTTTGCAGCTAGAATGACTATTTATTTTTATATTGAATATAACTCAATAAGTCAAGCTTCCGCTAAAATGCAAGCGTGGGCGACGGTGGCGGCCGACAGAGGAAGCATATCAGCCTATACTTATTTGGGATATCAATTGCGCCAGCTAGCAGAAAATAATAAAGATGACTCTCTTAATGCTAAGGCGATAGAGTGTCTGAAAAAAGCGGCGGACCATGGTGACTACTATGCTAATTTTGCATTAGGCTATATGTATTCCGATAAAAACCTTGGAAACAGAGAACATGATCGGCAGGGGTTGCATTATTTTGAGCAAGCAAACCAGTTAGTCAGGAATGTGCCTATTTGCATCCACTATATGGGCGTTCTTTATAACCAACTCAAGCAAACGGAAAAAGATATTTTATATTCTAATTTTATTCAAGAGATTGGAATTAAAAATACTGATTTCGATAATGCGCTGACTAATGCTGTATTTCATTTTGTAATAACTCATTTTGACTCCCAGAGTATAGCATTGCAGAAAATCCTTGGTTTAGATGCCGAGAAATTGGCAGAGTTATCACCTGACTGGCTTGGATATTTGCGCTCATGGTTTCGTAGCGTGGCGGAGAACATGTTTCCCTCTGTGCCAGCCAACGTGAGACAAAAATCCGCTAAAATCGTAAGAACTATAGGGTGGTAAGGTAATATGCAGAATGAAAACAAAAAGTACATTTCAGAGCAAAGTGTTAGCGGTGAGAAATA
>CAIUAS010000274.1 GCA_903897205.1 uncultured Gammaproteobacteria bacterium | reverse complement strand
TCAACAAACTCAATTAACATTTCAGCAAAATTTTGCACTAACCCTGGAACCCCAGAAGTGGCTTTTTCTGCTGCAGTTTTAAAAAACCAAATAAACAGGCCGCCTAATACAGCAGAAAAAAACAAAGTATCCAGATGTAATGTCCAGAAACCTTCGCCCACATGTAGCGGAGTTAAATGGTGAATGATATAACCCGTTACACCTTCAGTGGCATGAGCTTCGGTAGCCATCGTTCCTCTCTTTTAATAATGTTAACGCATTAATAGCGCAAACCAAAAAACTGATAATGCTGATATATATCCTATCAGCAGCGGTAATATTGTTATGTTTGGTATTTTAAAAATAAGCATGAACAAGGCAGCTGTTAATAACAACTTTCCCGATTCTCCAGCATAAAAGGAATTCATTACCTTACGTGCAGGAAGTCCGACTGCTTTACGAATACGCAATGCAAAATACAGGTTAGGCACAAAGGCTGCCACACCGCCTAATGCACTTGATATCGCAAAGTCCAACCCCCCGCAACCTGCTAAACCAGCTGTTATTATCAATATTATTAGAAGTTGATAACTTAAAATCTTACTGACAGTAGAAATTTTTCTACTCGTCACTCGGCTCTCCAAACATAATAGCTCATGGATTATAGACATCGACGCTCATTAAATCAAGGTCGTTTAAATACTGATATCATAATGAGTGTAATTGTATAGAAAATATATCCCTTTTGTGAGCATATAAACTCTTTTGTATTATTCTGTTTTGAATAAAATTATTAGTGTCATCACTCATTTTTATTATTATCCCTCACTAAATTAATTTCCATTCTTTCTTTGCTTTTACAAAGCATCATAGACATTTATTAGCTTATTAATATATCACTATAAGACGAAATTATATTCATCGTATTCGTCATTATTTAAACTCATAGTTTTTTGCCTTAAAATCAGCATTGTTTCAGCCAATTAAGTCAACTAAGAAAAGTTTTTGCTTTATAGACATGCTAGAACAATCACTTACGTTATTTAAATTCACAACCAATTCATAAACTTAGTCAATTAGTAGCAACGCTTATGTATTTGTTCGCCATCATGTTATTATCCATATTTTTTTACGCCCCTATTCATGCCTGATAACTACTCTCTCGATCGCGACTATTCACTGGATGCTTTAAAAATCCCTCCTAACTCCATTCAAGCTGAGCAATCAGTATTAGGCGGCTTAATGTTAGATAATCTAACTTGGGATTCAATCGCTGACAAAGTTGTTGAAATAGATTTCTATCGACGAAGTCATCAGCTCATTTTTAGAAAAATAGAAGAACTTGCAGAAAAACAAATCCCTTTTGACGTAATTACTTTATCCGACGCATTAAAAGTAATCGGTGAACTTGAAAATGTTGGCGGACTTGCTTATTTGATCATGCTCGCTAAAGATACTCCAAGCGCTGCCAATATAACTGCTTATGCGGATATTGTCAGAGATCGATCAGTTTTAAGGCAACTCATACATATTGGCACGCAAATATCTGACTCTGCATTTAATACCGAAGGACGTGATACTGCAGAGTTATTAGAAAATGCTGAGCGCCAAGTATTTCAAATCGCTGAACAGCGCCAAAGAGGACAGGGCGGCGGCTTTATTCCTATCAAATCTTTGTTGGCAAATGCTGTAGACAAAATCGAAACGCTGTTTGAACAAGAAGGCGCAATTACTGGCGCTGGGACTGGTTTTACAGATTTTGATGAACTTACATCTGGATTACAACCTGCTGATTTAATAATAGTTGCAGGCAGACCATCTATGGGCAAAACCACAATA
>CAIUAS010000273.1 GCA_903897205.1 uncultured Gammaproteobacteria bacterium | reverse complement strand
TTGAACAAGGTTCAATGATTATTGAGGCGGCAGACAATGCGGGGATTCATATTCCGCGTTTTTGTTATCACAAGAAATTATCAATCGCTGCTAATTGTAGAATGTGTTTAGTGGATGTTGAAAAAGCGCCTAAACCTTTGCCTGCTTGTGCGACACCGGTTACCGCAGGAATGAAAGTCTATACCCGCTCCGCTAAAGCAAAAGATTCACAACGCTCGGTCATGGAATTTTTATTAATTAACCATCCCTTAGATTGCCCTATTTGCGATCAGGGTGGTGAATGTGAATTACAAGATTTATCATTAGGCTATGGTCAAGACGTTTCTCGTTACAACGAAGGTAAGCGTTCGGTTGTTGATGAAGATATTGGCCCTTTAGTTGAAACAGAAATGACTCGCTGTATTCAATGTACCCGTTGCGTTCGTTTTGGTACGGAGGTTGCAGGTTTACGCGAATTAGGTGCAACAGGCCGTGGTGAAAAACTGAGAATTGGAACGTATGTTAAACACAGTCTGCAATCAGAAATGTCTGGCAATATTATTGATCTTTGCCCAGTAGGCGCTTTAACGTCAAAACCTTACCGTTTTAAAGCGCGTGCTTGGGAATTAACTCAAAAAGAAAGTATCGCGCCGCATGATTGTATTGGCTCGAATATCTATATTCATCATCGTCAGCAAGAAGTCATGCGGGTAGTGCCGCGTGAAAATGAAGTGACTAATGAAACCTGGATATCGGATCGAGATCGCTTTAGTTATTTGGGATTACGAAGTACTGATCGCATACAAAAACCTTTGATTAAAATTAATGATAATTGGCAAGAGACAGATTGGACAAGCGCTTTAGAATTCGCAGTACAAGGATTAAAAGAAATTATTGCTAAAGCTGGCGCCGAACAAATTGCCGCATTAGTATCACCTAGTGCAACGACAGAAGAGCATTATTTATTACAAAAAATAATGCGCGCGTTGGGCTCTAATAATATTGATCACCGTTTGCATCAAATAGATGTCGCTGATCAAAATGATGCGCCTCTTTATCCCCGTTTAGGCGTTCAACTGCCTGAATTAGAAGCGCAAGATATTATTTTATTAATAGGCACCGATGTGCAACGTGAAGCGCCAATTGCAGGGCATCGCATTCGTAAAGCAGTGGCTAGAGGCGCAAATGTATTAAGTGTGAATGTAATCAATTATTCATTTAATTTTGCACAAGCCGAAACACTTATTGTTTCACCGAATTATATGGCTTTAACTTTGGCTGGCATTGCTAAAAGTTTAATGACGAATAATCCAGCGGAATTAACAATGTCACAGCAAGCTTTATTAGCCGATATTAAACCAACGGCTGAACAGCAAAAAATAGCCGAACAATTAAAAGCAGATCAGAAGAAATTTATTTTATTAGGTGCGATAGCACAAAATCATCCTCAAGCTTCACATATTCGCGCCTTAGCTCAGCTGATTGCAAAATTAAGTAAGGCTACTTTGGGTAGCTTAACAGAAGGCGCTAATAGCGCCGGTGCTTGGTTAGCTGGCGCTATCCCTCATCGCAGCGCCGCCGGTGTTAATAGCGAGGCAGGGTTCACTGCGCAAGCGGCATTAGCTGCTAATTTGCGTGCTTATATTTTATTGGGAATTGAACCTGAATTAGATTGTGCTAATGGTTATCTGGCTAATAACGCAATGCAGCAGGCAGATTTTGTCATTGCATTATCTTCTTTTAAATCGGATAGCTTAATGCAACAAGCCAATGTCATCTTGCCTATCGCTGTTTTTGCAGAGAACGAAGGCACTTTAATTAATGCGGTAGGTGACTGGCAAGTATTTAATGCAGTAGTGCCAGCTCCTGGCGATACTAAATTAGGCTGGAAAGTATTGCGGGTATTGGGCAATCAATTAAAGTTGCCTCACTTTGACTATAATACTGCTGCACAAATTCGCACAGAATTACAAACCTTAATAGACAAAGTGGATGTTAAAGAAAATTGGTATGATCCTAAAGAAATTAAGGCAGAATCAGCTTCAGCGTTAATGCGTATAACCGAATGGCCTATCTATGCGGTGGATAGTTTAGTAAGGCGCGCTAAAGCGCTACAAGAATCCGCTACCAATACGCCGGCTGCTATTTATATTCATGAGAAATTAGCAGAACGTTTAAAGGTAGAGGCTGGTAAGGTAGTAACCATAGTGCAAGGTGAAGCGAAAGCACAATTGCCGGTAATGTTTAATTCACAGATCCCAGAAGATTGCGTATGGATTCCAGCGGGTCGGGAAGAGACAGCAGGGTTGGGTGAAACTTTTGGTGCAATTGAGATTCAAATTTAAATTTTGCCTATTAGAACATGATGAATGTGGACTAAATAAAGTATGTTAAACGATTTATTATTAATCATTTGGATTTTAATAAAAATATTTATTATTGTAATACCCTTGCTGCTGGGCGTTGCTTATTTAACGTTGCTTGAGCGAAAGGTGATTGGCTACATGCAAGGCCGAATAGGCCCTAATCGAGTAGGCCCGCGTGGTTTAGCGCAACCCTTTGCTGATGTTATTAAATTAATTACCAAAGAAATTATTATCCCAACGGCGTCTAATCGTTATTTATTTGTTATAGCGCCTATTTTAACCATTGCTCCAGCACTAGCTGCGTGGGCTGTGATCCCTTTTAATCAAGGAATGGTGTTGGCAAATATTAATGCGGGTGTATTGTATTTATTTGCGATGACTTCATTAGGTGTATACGGCATATTAATTGCCGGCTGGGCAGCGAATTCTAAATATGCTTTTTTAGGTGCTTTACGAGCAGCAGCACAAACTATCTCCTATGAAATTGCGATGGGATTTGCATTAGTTGGCGTGCTATTAGCGGCGGGCAGCATGAATTTACAAGATATCGTTTTGAAACAGCAAGGTGGTTTTTGGCATTGGTTTTGGTTGCCGCTATTACCTTTGTTTGTCACTTATTGGATTGCAGGAGTAGCTGAGACAAATCGTGCGCCTTTTGACGTAACAGAAGGCGAATCAGAAATCGTAGCGGGCTTTCACGTAGAATATTCTGGTATTACATTCGCTATCTTTTTCTTGGCAGAATACGCCAATATGATTTT
>CAIUAS010000272.1 GCA_903897205.1 uncultured Gammaproteobacteria bacterium | reverse complement strand
TTCGCAAATCCAAATGTTTTCGCTATGATTCTACCAAATTCTTTTTGCTTTCACTTAGGAAACTACTGACCCATGCCAAAACTACTCAAAATTATTACCCTTATTATCACCAGCTTGATGTTAAGCGCCTGCATTCACCTTTATCGTCCTAATATCCAGCAAGGCAATGTGGTAACCACCGAGATGCTATCACAACTTAAAGTAGGCATGACGCAGGAACAAGTACGCTATTTATTAGGTACGCCTATATTAGCGAATACCTTTGATCCTAACCGTTGGCAATATGCATACACCTATAAACAAGGTGGCAAACCCATGGTTAAACAAGCCGTTTCCTTGCAGTTTAGTAATGGTATTTTACAAAACATCGACAGCACTCCTCTAGTGAGCTTGCCCAATCCAAATAAATAGCTTTATAAACACATCACAAGAACTTGCTATCCCAAGTTCTTGTTTTTTGCTTGTTGCTTAGCACGTTGTTTACGTGCCACTTTGGGATCAACTAATAAAGGGTGATAAATTTCAATTCGTTCCCCTTCGCGTAAAATGGTTTCCACCGGAATTACTTTACTAAAAATACCTATTTTATAGCGATCCAGATCAATTTCTAAAAAACGGGTTAAAATTCCCGATTGCTTTATTGCCTCCAGCGCAGTCGTACCGGCTGCAACTTGTAAACTGACTAGCTCCTGCCGTTGCGGGTTAGCATAAACCACTTCAATATCAAGCATATTCTGATTGACCATAAACCACCTCAGCCCGCTTACAAAACGCCCCAACTAAAGTATTCGCCACTTGATTAAATACCGGTCCAAACGCTAATGCGAGCAATTTACTGGAAAACTCAAACTCTAAATCCAAACTAATCTTGCAACCTTGCGCAAGCGTTTCAAAACGCCAAAAACCTTCTAACTGACGAAAAGGCCCATCCAATAACTTAATTTCAATCATTTTATCTTGCTGCAATCGATTGCAAGTACTAAATGACTTTTGGAACCCACCACCGGCCAACACTAGCGTGGCCCTCAGCTCATCTTCGGTTTGGCTTAAGATCTGGCTACTCTTACAATAAGGCAAAAACTGCGAATATTCCTTAACATTATTAACCAAAACAAACATTTGAGCTGCCGTATAAGGCACAACTAATTCATGATGTATAATGGGCATTTGCTATAACCTAGTTAAATATGTGAATATACAACACATTATGAACAAGAAAAACCAAACTACGAACACTACCATTGCCGCCAACAAGCGCGCAAGACACGATTACTTCATCGAGGAACGTTTCGAGGCGGGCCTCATGCTAGAAGGCTGGGAAGTCAAAAGCTTGCGTGCCGGCCGTGGACAATTAAACGAAAGCTACGTCCTCTTAAAAGATAGTGAAGCATGGCTATTTGGCTGTCATATCACTCCGTTAAAAACGGCTTCCACCCACATTAACCCTGACCCTACTCGCTCGCGCAAATTGTTATTGCATCAAAAAGAGTTAAATAAACTTTACGGCGCTGTCGATCGCAAAGGCTACACCTTAATTCCGCTACAGATGTATTGGAAACGCGGCCGCGCCAAATTAGAAATCGCGCTGGCTAAAGGTAAAAAAGAATTCGATAAACGTGCCAGCGAAAAAGATGCATCATGGCAACGAGAAAAACAACGCATTATGAAAAGTAAAAAATAATTATCTTGTTAGCTAGATTATTGTTGTTTTTACGCCAGCGCGCGTCTTATGCTAATTGGATTATATCAATTGATACCACCTAAAAAACCCCTCGTTAGACTCTAATCATTAATGCTAGCCCTGCAAAAAAATATATAAATTTTTCAATCAAAATAAGTGAAAATGTTGTATAATTAATTTTACTAAGGGGGCGACTTTGGCTTCGACGTAGGTTACAAACCCCAAGGTGCATGTCGAGGATGTAGCTCACCTCGTAAATCAAGCTGCAAACTTATAGTTGCAAATGATGACAACTTTGCTGACAACGTTGCGGTAGCTGCCTAAGAAACAACTGCTCGTAACGCCCGCCGCTTAATAACCGGCTAGGCACCGCTAACTAATTGGGCTTATGCGATTAGGGACGCGGTCATATTACATAAGCTCGCAGTAACGCATGTCTGGGGCAATACTGTTAAAACTTACTAGGCTCGTTGGTTGCGCTTCCTGCCGGTCGGAAGACAATCGATTAAGATAAAGATTCGGCTACACATGTAGTACCAAGGGCAGCGGACTGACGGACGCGGGTTCGAAACCCGCCGCCTCCACCAATTCAAAATTGCAAGAAATCCACCCAAGACCAAAAGCCTTTGAAAAATAAGGCATCATCTGCATTTTAATGCACATGCTGTCCAACAACATCTATTGACATCTTGAGCCACATGGGGGCAATCAATTAATACAAAAACTCAGCTGTCCCATGAAACTTACAGATACATTAATAAAAAAAATAAAATCAAAGGAAAACTCTTATAAATTAGCTGATGGAGCTAAAATGTATTTAGCGGTCTCCTCTTCCGACGGTAAAGGGTGGCGACTTAAATAGCGTTTTGATGGCAAAGAAAAGCCATTTCCCAACAATAAATTTTTCTTTGTATTTTTTGCTTCTCGCAAATAACGCCATGCTCCAACTCGGCTAGCCTTAATATCAAGCGCGTTTCTAATCTGTGTCATCTGTGTCAGATGTTTATAACAAATTGATTCAAATGCGTAACCCCTCCAGCTAAGATGCTCTGCCATTTTCGCTTTATTTGTCCAATAATTATTATCTGATTCCTGAGCAATCAATGTATGTTTGATTGGCGCTATCCACCTTAAATAAAAATAGGAATATTCATCAATGATACGATAATAAACACCTTGACGTTTCAGCTAATCCCTCTTCTTGGAATATATTATTGATATGCTTGGTGATAACGGTTCTATCCCATCCAAAAAACTTTGTCACAGGTAAGATATTAAAATAATCCTACCTCCTACTCTTGTTTCTTTTTGAGCACCACCGCATACTTTGACCAATCACAATTAATTTAAAAATAGGATTAAAATCATGCATACCTTACCAAAATGTCCAAAATGCAATTCAGAGCATACGTATAAAGATAGCATGCTTTTTGTCTGTCCCGAATGCGCTTATGAATGGGCGAATGATGTAGAAGAAAAAATTGCTGATATTGCCTTTAAAGATGCAAATGGTAATACACTTCAGGATGGCGACGCCGTTACCGTCATAAAAGATTTAAAAGTAAAGGGTTCTTCATTAGTGGTAAAAGTGGGAACTAAAGTTAAAAACATCCGCCTGGTTGAAGGGGATCATGATATTGATTGCAAAATTGAAGGCATTGGCCCTATGAAGTTGAAATCTCAGTTTGTAAAAAAAATATAATTGCTAAGCATATATCAGAATACGTAGTTTTTAAAATTCAAGTTAAAAAATGGATACGACTTTAGCAAACCTCAACTTCGCTGGCAAAATTAAAAAAATAGGCTATATATTTATTAATGGCGTGTATGCGATGCTACGCTTAGCGCTTCTCTAAAAGGTCTTTCGCAGTACATTAGGATGTACCGGCCTTTATAATTAGTAGACAACGATTTTTATAAAAATAATTGAATTGTCTCAAAAGCAGGGGGAGTAAATATGGCCACTATCACATTAAATCTAAACTTTTACAAATACAGAGGTTCACATATCGAGTTATATTTAATATAGCTAGCATGTTAACAACCCGACTCTAATGTTGCATTCTTATCCGACATTCGACATCATAGGTGGCAGTAATAGCCTGAACGGGATATGAAAGTTGTACTTCCGATGTATATACTTGTTATTCGATAGCAGCCATTCCATCACTATAAAAACTATTGAAACTGCAAGAGAGAAGACAACATGCAACCCGATATCGAAACCACAACCTTGCCAAATAAACTAGCTCCATTTATATGGCGATATTTAAAAAATAAAAAAATATATCTAGCCGGTTTTTTATTTATCGGATTAATTTGGGCAATAGAAATGACGCTCAGTCCTTATTTATTAAAAGTAATCATTGACGCCGTTACCCACTATCCACAAAACCAAGCTAAAATGCTTGCTGCCGTATTAATACCGGCGATTATTTATTTTTCAATGTCTATCATTATGAACTTAACATTTCGCTGGCACGATTACTTGAACTTACGATTATTTCCAGAAATATACGCCGCTATTAATAAAGATATGTTTATTTATTTGATGCGTCACTCCTATACTTTTTTTCAAAATAATTTTTCTGGAAGCCTAACGAAAAAAATATTCGATATAGCAGAAAATGTTGAACGCGTCATTAGCACCATTAAAGTCGCCGTTTTTCCACGCATATTAGCGCTAGTTATTTCCAGTGTGACATTATTTACTGTCGTACAGCCTATATTTGGAATTATTCTTCTTATCTGGACTATCGCATTTGTTTATATTTCCTATGTGGTAGCAAGCAGCTCCGAGAAAATCGCCAGAGAATATGGCGAAGCTGCAACAAAACTAGGAGGCGTAATGTCTGATTCGGTTTCTAATGTCGTTAGCACTAAAATTTTCGCTAATATTGCCAATGAAATTGCTCATCTTGATCAATATATTAAGGCGCTTGTAACCAGTGACAG
>CAIUAS010000271.1 GCA_903897205.1 uncultured Gammaproteobacteria bacterium | reverse complement strand
AATCCCACCCTCTCCGCCAATAATGTTTTTTTACTGTCGCTCCGAAAAATTTTTACTGACAGTTTATTTTTCTATAGGTAAGCAAAATCTAAACCAAGCGCCCGGTTTCAGGTTGGGTAAAATAGTGAGGCAACCACTATGTGCTTCAATAATAGTGCGGCAAATGGCGAGTCCCATGCCCATGCCGGTTTCCTTGGTAGTAAAGTAAGGGGTAAATACTTTTTTACTGACTTCGTTGGAGCAGCCAGGACCATTATCAATAATATCCACATACACCTTATTTTCTTGGTAATGTGTTTTTACAATGATTTTTGGATGGGTGATGTTTGATTTCTGCTGCATGGCTTCGATCGCATTTCGTAATAAATTTAAAATGACTTGGCCAATTTGTATTTTATCTAACTCTAAAATAGGCAGTTCTTGTGTGAGATCTAATTCAATATTGACTGTAGTGGCGGAAGGTTCATGGCGCACCATAGCGATAGATTCTTGAATAATGGTATTTAAATTGACTGTTTCGTAATAAAGCTTGCCTTTCTGGATAAAGTTTTTCAGGCGATGAATAATTTCGCCAGCACGAATAGATTGCGCGGCAGCTTGATTCATCGCATTTAATAATTCTTCTACGGCATAATTGCCGCTTTTTAAGCGGATCACGCAACCTTTAACATAGTTTGAAATGCTGGCTAAAGGTTGGTTTAATTCATGGGCGAGGGTAGAAGCTAATTCTCCCATTGCGTTTAAGCGTGCAATCTGCGCTAGGTCAATATGTTGTTGATATAAGTTTTTCTCTAGTTCCTTGCGTTCAGTGATGTCCCAACACACGCCAACCATATGGGTTAGTTTGCCTGCCCTGTTTTCAATCACTTTTCCTCGCATGGCGATATAGCGTATTTTACCGTCTAGCCAATTCAATCGATATTCGATATCTAGAGGGGTACCATTTTGATAGGCCAGTAACATGGCTTGACGTAAAGACTCTTGATCGGCTAAGTGTGCCCGCGCAATGGCTTCGGCTGAACAGCCATTAAAACGATAGGGGGTTTCATGATGAATATGATCATGCGTAAAAGTATCATCCGTAAAATCCCATGACCATGTGCCCATATTCGAGGCTTTTAAAATCAAATTTAAGCGCTCTTCTTCCGCTTTTTTACGATCGGTTATATCAAATGAAATGCCTACAATTCCAGCTATATTGCCGAACGGATCGCGCAAGGGTACTTTTTGTGAAAGATAGATGCCAGTGCCATTGGCCATTAGGGCGAATTCTTCTGTTATATGTGCTTCGCCGGTTTGTAGAACTTTATTATTTGCTTTATTCAGTTCATCGGCTTGTTCTTTCCAGGGCATGTCATAATTGGTTTTACCAATAATGTCTTTGCGTGATTCCAGGTTAGCGTTTTTAGCTTGCAAATTATTGCAACCCAAGAAAACATTGTTTTTGTTTAACCAATAAACATGGCCTGGCATTAGGGCGATAATATTTTCTAAATAATCCCGTAAAAATTTTACATTTTCTATATTGCTTAAATGAGAAGGTGCTGCGCCGCCAGTAGTATCTTGGGTTATTTTTTTTATAGCTACGTTGTCAGCGGCATATTGCTTTTCAAGTGAATTATGATCGTTAATATGAGCAATGATTCCTATGATCTCATTATTTTCATCACGCAAAGGTT
>CAIUAS010000270.1 GCA_903897205.1 uncultured Gammaproteobacteria bacterium | reverse complement strand
CTAAATAACTCATCGGATAGTTCATCTTTGGTATTAGTGCAGCTTGTTAGTAAATCCCCAATCCCTCGTATTAACCAACCAACAGCTGAAACTTCACCTAATGATAGTCCCATGTCCTGATTATCTGCTGCTGTAGCCAATAAAACCCCAAGGCTTTGAAGGCCACTGAGCAGGGCAACAGAGGCGTCATCTGCATGATGGTAAATTGCTTTCAAGGTATTGGTATCGGTGCTGTAGTTTAAATCACCATTAGCAGTTGCTTTCGCTTGTAATTTGGGCAATAGCGCAAACAACTCAGAGAAAGAATGTCCGGAATTTTGGAATATGGGATTATTAGATATAGAATGCTCGTTAGCCATGGTTCAACTCCTAACTCAGTTGGATTGTGGTTAGGCGGGGCTGGTGTCTTAAGCACCTTTCCCGCCGCTTTTTACCGATGATTAAACCGCATCGGCTACGGTTGTTTAGATAAACTCAATTACTAATTGTCTACCTAATGCTTTTGCTGCCTTCTGCAATTTCGCTAATGTTGTATTGCTGTTAGGCTGTTCAATCTTTTGGTATGCCTGCCAGGTCGTACCCATCGCTTGCGCTACGTCTGTTTGTGGGCGGGAAGCGCGCGCATTGCGTAATAATAAGGCCGCTTGTACCTTAGCATCGGGCGCTATTAAATAAATATCTTTGCCGGTTTTTTTGCTGTGTCCTGGAATCGGATCGCCGTGTTCAACATAGGAAGATAACATCGCGCTCAATACGTCCGCCGCCATTTCTTTGGCTTCTTTTAAACTGTCGCCATAAGTAAAGGCATTCTCTAAATCGAGAAACTGAACATAATAAACGCCATCTTCTTTCCAGATGCGCGCCGGATAAAGTGCTGTTGTCATGGTAATTTCACCCCTGTCATTTTCGCTATGCTCTTTAATGTGCCTATGGGTATATCTTTACTGCCATGGGTAGGGATCGGAACAATTTTATTGCCTTTTTTCATGATGCAATGCCTACCTGTTCTGTCGATAGCCCAACCCGCTTGCTGCAAAGTTCTAATCACTTGTTTACTGTTCATTATACAACCTTTGTGTTGTGTTTAAAGGGGACAAGAGAACTATTTTTTATGCCCGTGGCTTTTAATAGATAATCGGTAATCTGCTGCATGGGCTTGCGCAATCGCTCCACGTCAATCACTACATAACCTGCTGTAACATCGCTTGTCATTTTGTGATTCAATAGCCTTTTTAAAGCATATACCGGAATATCTAAAGATTCTGCCACTGTAATAAAGGTTCGTCTTAAATCATGGATTGTAAAATCAACAGCAGATAGCTTTCTAATTTGTAGCATGGCCTTTCTAGGCTCTACTAAATGTTGCTGCTTGCTCTCTGTTGAGGGAAATACATAATTATTGATGGCATGTTCTTTACGGTTTTCCAAAAGTTTGCAAAGAAAATCTGATAGTGGAATGGTGTGGGATAAATGGTTCTTGGTATCAGTAATCGTTAAGGTCTTAGCTTTTAAATCTACCGCCGACCATTGAAGCGTGATGGCTTCTTGCCTTCTTAATCCTGTAAATAGTATCAACAAGAAATAATCCTTAAAGAGGGAAGCTTGCTGCTCGCCAGCCGGATTGGTGTAACGCATTAAGCCATCATACCAAAGGGGCAGATCATGTTTTTTTATAATAGTTTGCCTTCTCTCAACACGGTACCAGGCACGAGTATGTGATAGCCTTTTTATAGGGTTTTCAAGAATTAAAGACTTACCGTTAGCATCTTCATATTCGCCAGTAGCAAAGTTAAATAGCGCCCTTAACAAGCGCATGGCGAGGTTTGAACGGGCTTTGCTGCGCTCACCATATTTAATATGTCGTTTGGCAACCATCTCTTTAGTAATGCTTAGGAGTGGCTTATCAAGCCAATCTGGCACCACCTGTTTTAGCACTCTTCGATAGTCTAATATCGTTGTAGCTTTGAGGGATTTTCGAGCTTTCAGATAATCATCAAATACCTGTGTAAGCGTAATCGCCCTACTCTTTTCTTCTTTTTTTTCAGCGACAGGATCGATGCCGGTAGCGATTTTGCCTAATAGCTTTTGTGCTTCGTTTCTAGCCTGCTCCACAGTCAGCTCAGGATAGCGCCCAAGCGTGATTCGCTTAACTTTGCGCTTTATCCGTTTCTCTACAAAAAAAGCTTTAACATTTGATACGGTAATCCGCACACCAAAACCTTTTAATAAGTCGTCACGATAAAGCGCCTGTTCTTTAGTGGGCGGCGTTAGTTTATCAATAAATGATTTTGTAATTTTCATGTAGACTCTATGTAGACAGGATGTTTCAAAGATACTAAAACGGTTTCCAAGTGAATACAAGTCAATTTATACATATTTTACAGTGTTTAATGCAATATATAGAAATTATTCAAACTTGTTCAAACCCATTCAAAACATCTATATTAGAACTGAAAATCCTTGTGTCGGTGGTT
>CAIUAS010000269.1 GCA_903897205.1 uncultured Gammaproteobacteria bacterium | reverse complement strand
CATCCTTCGACAAGCTCAGGATGACTAGATTTTTGTTATTTATAATCTTCTGAATAAATCTTTTATATAATCTAAATTAACTTTTTGTTGCCAGTTGTCGCCAAAAGCATGGTGCCACATAAATGGGAGGTTGATAGAAACATTTGCCATGGCGGTTATCGTTTCTTCGTTCCAATCTTTACTTAAATTTTGCGGCAACACAATTTTATGTTTGGCAATCATTTGCATAAACTCACTATGCCCTTTTAAATAAATATCGCCCAGATGTTGGAAGATGATGCAGTTTGCATAACAGTGACGCGTACCTAAAATTTTAGATAAACCATAACTCAAGGCGTGGCAAACACCAACTTCGCTATACGTTAAACTTAAGCCACCCATTAAAGATGCAACCATTAATTTATCATTATTCTCAGGGGTTTGACCTGCCTTATCACCTAAATAAATTTCTCTGCAAAGTTTTAACGATTGCTCGCCATAGGCTAAACTAAACGCATTATTACGAATGCCAGTTTCGCTTTCAATGCAATGAATGTAAGTATCCATACCTGTATAAAACCACCAATCGGTTGGTACACTGGCAATTAGTTCAGGATCTAAAATAACCTGATTGAAAACCGTCCAATCGCATTTTAAACCTAATTTTTTTTCAGGTCCGGTAAGTACGGCTGTCATTGAAACTTCGGCACCTGTACCCGAAATTGTTGGCACACCTAAATGATAAACGCCCGCTTTTTTTATCAGATTTAATCCTTGGTATAATGTAGAAGAACCTTCGTTGGTTAACATCAACGATAAAGCTTTTGCAATATCCATAATACTTCCACCACCAATACCAATCACGCCGCTAGGCAATCCTTTCTTTGTTAGAATTTCATTGCGTAATGAATCTATTTGTTCGGTAGTTGGCTCGTGCGGATCAACATCTATGTAATAAATTAAATCCTCAGGTTTGTTTTGCAGTTTGCTTGATAAATCTTTTCCCTTAAAATAATTATCTACTACGTAAACAAAATAGTGGTTGTTTTCTTTACGAACAGGTTCAACGGTTTCTGCTAATTGCGAGAACGAACCACGACCGTAAGTTACTTTATCAATGTTCTTAAAATTTTTATGCATGAACAGGTTTCATTGCTTTAGTAACACATTCAGAAATTTTTGAAGCCAATGTTTTCATGTCTTCTTCCGTCCATTTATATTTTATGCCGAAAGAAATTAAACGCCCAATTACTTCTTGTGTTTTTGGCAACTGTAAGTTTTTATAATCTTGCGGAGCACCTAAAACTTGTATAGGTAGTTTAGATGCTGTGCGTAATTCTTTAATATGATCCCATTGATTAATGAAATGATACATGTTTAAAAACCAATAATCAAAACCAACAACACCTGCCTTATTCATTTCATCTACGGTGCGTTTTGCGGTTTCGGTATCAGGTAATAATAAATTTAAAAACGTAGCCGAATCGCCACTAGGATCAGGTAGAGTAGCAAAACCAATACCTGCAGTTTTTGATAATTCGTTTACTAAAAACTGTTTATTGTGTCTGTTTTTCTCTTTAATAGCAGGCACTTTGCGGGTTTGTGCTACACCAACCGCAGCATGCAACTCGCTAATACGATAATTCATACCAATAATTGGGTGTTGTTCCATGCCGCGTTTTTCGCCTACGTGGTCGTGCCCATGATCAGAATAATTATCCGATAATTTATAGGTTGCTTCATCATTAGTAACTAATACACCGCCTTCGCCGGCAGTTGCAATTTTAAAAAAATCGAACGAGTAACTTCCGGCTTTACCAAATAAACCGGTGTAAACTCCTTTGTAGGATGATGCAAAAGACTGACCCGCATCTTCTACCAAAATTAATTTATGGTCATTAACCACTTTCATAATGCTATCCATATCAGCCATTCCGCCACACATGTGCACCAAGCAAACACCTTTGGTTTTTGGTGTAATGGCTTTTTTAATTCCTTCGGCACTTAAACAAAGTGTTTCGTCAACTTCTGCAAAAACAGGTAATGCACCCACAAATAAAACAGCCTCAATAGTTGCAACATAGGTAAACGGAGGCACAATAACTTCGTCGCCAGTGCCAATGCCACTTGCAGCAAGCGCTGTAGCTATGGCGGTAGAACCACTACTCATGGCATGAGCAAATTTTGCTCCGGTTATTTTTTTTACTTCAGCTTCAAAATCTTTTGCTTTCCAATGACTGTTACGCAATGCATCGTGGTTATAACGAAATAACACTCCGGTTGATAATACATCTTCTATTTCTTTACGCTCTTCGGCGCCAAATAATTCTGTTCCTGGCATGGTTAAAAATTTAGAGTACAAATATACAAATTATGCCCCTTTATTTAGTGTAATATGATGGCCTATCTTTTAAAGTTGGTCTTATAATAGTTTTCGATATCCTGAACAGATTGAATAATCGCATTATTTAAGTAATTTGTGTCGTTAACTGATTTGCGGCTATAATTTTTTATATTAATAAAAGCATTAGCCTCAAATCTTTTGTACCCATCCAGCTGCTGAGCAGAAATAGCTTTAAAACGATATAAGTTAATTATATCTCGGTGAATATCTCTGATTTGAATCTTAACTTTTTTAATATAATATCTGGAACTATATATAGTAGTT
>CAIUAS010000268.1 GCA_903897205.1 uncultured Gammaproteobacteria bacterium | reverse complement strand
TTTGTATTGGAATGCTGGCAGTATTTTATTTTTTAAGCAAATAAACTATAAATTAATACAAGGAAAATAAACAAACTAAAACCAATAAACCATTTATCGCCTTGTTTAACGAATAGCCAGCCTGTAAAAGCGACGCGTACGACTTGCGTTAATACTAATGTATATAAACCTATTTCGATTAAACCGCGAGCGGAAAAATAATTTTTAACATGAGAATTGTTAGGATTAAATAAGTGGAAAGAAGCAGGTTCATTGCCATGCTGTATTAAAAAAATGACTGCGCCTATCAAGGTGATGGTGGCAGAAATAATGGCACCGATCAACATTAATTTTCCAATCATGAGTTGTAAGCGTTCCATGAATTATAGTCCCCCGGTTAACCCTTTGTAGATCATTTGAATAGCTAGTACGCTGATGACTGCGCTGAAAATGATGCGTAAGTTTTTACTTTTAGCGCCCGCTAATATTTTGGCGCCTATTAATGAACCGGTTAATACGCCTAATAACACTGGGAATGTAAAACTAGGATCTATATAACCTTGTTTAAAATAAATACCGGCACTGGTTGCTGCGGTGATACCAATTAAAAAATTGCTGGTAGTCGTTGATACTTTATAAGGTAAGCGCATCGCTTGATCCATCGCTAATACTTTAACGGCGCCAGAACCAATGCCTAATAAGCCAGATAGAGCGCCTGCGGCGGTCATTAAGCCAAGCGCTAAGGGAACCTTTTGTACTTTATACGCCTTGGGGCCTTTTGAGGTAGGGTAAATGCCTTCCATCTTAAGCTTGACAGCCCAGGGATGCGAGGGACGATCAAGTTCTAATTCTTCTTTGCGTATAACAGTTAAAAAAGCAGAGAATAGCATCACGATGCCAAAGATAAGTGCCAGGATGGAAATGGGTAGTAGGCTCGTTAAAAAGGCGCCGCAAATAGCGCCAAGAGCGGCGCCTGTCTCAAGAAACATGCCAATTCTTAAGTTGGTATAACCTTCTCTTAAAAAGGCAGCGGCGCTGCCAGAGGAGGTTGCAATGACTGAGATTAGTGAAGCACCCATGGCGTAATGAATGTTGATGTGAAAGAGGAGCACTAACACAGGAATTAATACCATGCCACCACCTAAGCCGGTGAGTGAACCTAATAATCCGGCAATAACAGACAGTAACAGCAAAAAAATTGAAAACGCTAGAATAGTCAAATTGATCTCTCTGAGTTTGCAGCAAAAGAAGGGCGCTGAGTGTGTCTGTAAATAATAGCGGGATTTACTGTATTTTCCAATAAATTTGCGTATAATGCAGGCGATTTTGTTTTAATTTGAAATTGAATTTTTGGAGTACCGAATGACCGTTGAATATACCCTTTCCATTATTAAGCCAGATGCAGTTGCAAAAAATGTTATCGGAGAAATTTACTCCTATATAGAGAAATCAGGTCTGCGGATTGTGGCCGCTAAAATGATGCATCTTACTCAGGTTGAGGCAGAAGATTTTTATTCTGTTCACGCCGAGAGACCTTTTTTTAAAGGGCTTGTTTCGTTTATGTCATCGGGACCTATTATGATCCAAGTGCTAGAAGGCGAAAACGCTATTGCACGTTATCGTGAATTGATGGGCGCGACTAATCCAAAAGACGCAAAGCCAGGTACTATCCGAGCGGCGTTTGCTGACAGTATTGATGAAAACGCGGTGCATGGTTCTGATGCACTTGATACCGCTAAACAAGAAATAACTTTCTTTTTTAGTGAAGA
>CAIUAS010000267.1 GCA_903897205.1 uncultured Gammaproteobacteria bacterium | reverse complement strand
TTTATAAATAGGCTATCACTTACCATTCAATGTCAGCTCATTGCTATTTACTTAATTAATTTTGCCAGTAATAGTACTTTGCTGTTCATTTTTAGCAACAACTTGCTTTACTAATCCAGGTGCAGTTATAGTTAGCCAGTTTGGTCATAAAGTGGATGTCGCCATATGAATTGGTTTAAAAAATTATTGACTTCGGGTATTCGCACTGAATCAAGTGAGAAAAAGAAAGGGGTGCCTGAAGGTTTATGGAGTAAATGCGATGCTTGTGGCGCAGTTATTTATGGCGCTGAATTAAAGCGTAATTTAGGTGTTTGTCCAAAATGCGAGCATCATCACCGCATACCGGCTCGAGAGCGTTTAGATCAATTTTTAGATCCAGAAAGCAGTAAAATTGAAATTGGCGCTCAAGTTGAAGCCATTGATCGATTAAAATTCAAAGATTTAAAAAAATACAAAGATCGCTTACAAGCAGCAAAAGAAAACACCGAAGAAAAAGAAGCCATTGTTGTTATGCGAGGACAATTATATGGCATGGGAATCGTGGCCGCCGCTTTCGAATTTAATTTTATGGGCGGTTCAATGGGCGCCGGCGTAGGAGAGCGTTTTACGCAAGGAGTGCAAGCCGCTATCGATGCGCATGTGCCTTATATTTGTTTCTCTGCTAGTGGTGGTGCACGCATGCAAGAAGCTTTGTATTCCTTAATGCAAATGGCAAAAACTAGTGCGTCCTTGGCAAAATTAAAAGAACATGGCCTGCCATTTATCTCTGTATTAACAGATCCCACCATGGGCGGTGTTTCTGCTAGTTTTGCGATGTTAGGCGATATTATTATCGCTGAACCTAAAGCGCTAATTGGTTTTGCTGGGCCTCGCGTTATTGAGCAAACTGTGCGGCAAATCTTACCGGATGGATTTCAACGTAGCGAATTTTTATTAGAACACGGCGCAATTGATCTGATTTTAGATCGCCGTATATTACGTGAAAAAGTTGCCAATATACTCAGTAAATTAATGCGTATTAAATTAAATACGCTAGATAATCCAACTTATGCCGACTAGCAAAAACTTACCCAAACAATTTACGGTGTTGCAAGATTGGTTGGCCTATCTTGAAACCTTGCATCCAACGGTAATCGATTTAGGTTTGGCACGGATAAAACAGGTGGCACAAACCCTGCAACTGTTGCCATTGCCAAAATTTGTTATCACTGTGGCGGGAACGAATGGTAAAGGCACTTCGGTTGCTTTATTAGAGAGCATCTTTTTATCGGCGGGTTATAAAGTAGGTACTTATACTTCACCTCATCTTATTCGCTATAACGAACGTATTAAAATTAATGGTGCTGCTGTTACGGATGCTGCCTTATGCGAAGCTTTTATTATTATTGAACAAGCTCGCGGTGATACTACACTCACTTATTTTGAATTTGGTACCTTAGCGGCATTATGGTTATTTAATCAAGTGCCTTTAGATGTGGTTATTTTAGAAGTCGGCTTAGGTGGACGCTTAGATGCGGTCAATATCGTTGATCCGGATATTGCATTAATTACCACGATTGAATTGGATCATGTGGAATATTTAGGCGCAGACCGTGAAACAATAGGCATGGAAAAAGCCGGTATTATGCGTAAGCACAAACCTGTTGTTTGTGGTGATCACCATATGCCAACTAGCATTCAAACGCAGGCAGAGCAGACCAACGCAGTATTATATACTTATGCTAAAGCATTTAATTATGAACAAATCAATGAGAAAGAATGGTGTTGGCAAAACCAAGCTGGTCAGTTAACACAATTGCCTGTGCCGAAAATACCGCTGCAAAATGCCGCTGCTGTTTTGCAAGTATTAACTTTATTGCCTCCAACCTTAGCCATTGCCAAAGAAGCCATTGTGGTGGGTTTACGACGTGTCCGAGTGGCGGGGCGTTTTCAAGTTTTTAACGATAAATTTACTTGTATTTTAGATGTGGCTCATAATCCTGCGGCGGCTAAGTATTTAGCTGAAAAATTGCATGCACAACCCATTAAAGGCCGTACCTTGGCCGTCATTGGTATGTTGGCCGATAAAGATCAGCAAGCAACCGTTAAAGCGCTTGCCAGTGAAATAACAGAATGGTTTGTGGGTGGATTACAAGTCCCTCGAGGTGCGAATGCGCAAATGTTAGCGCAAGCGCTTTCTAGGGCAGGCTTAATTCATGTAAATACCTATAACACAGTAGAAGAAGCGTATGAAAATGCAACTAAGCAAGCACACGTGGAAGATAGAGTAATTGTATTGGGTTCATTTCATACAGTAGCGCAAATCATGCAGCTGAGGCTATAATCGGCCCGCTTGTTTAATAATTTTAAGAGGGTGGTATTGATGATGGAAGGTAAATTAAGACAACGCATTATTGGAGCCGTTGTCATTGTGGCATTAGCAGTTATATTTTTGCCGCTTTTATTAAAAGGCTCAAATAATACTGCTCCGGAAACTAAACAAACGACTGTGTCAGCGCAAATTCCACCTGCGCCGGCTAAACCTACGCCAGCACCGCAAGCCATTGTGATGATACAAAATAAAGATTTGAATGCTCCTAATAGTGCCACAACTATACCGCCAACGAATACGGCGAGCAGTGTACAAACGGCAAATCAACCCACCTCAACTGTTTCGCAAACAAATAATTTAGCATCCTCGGAAAATACGGCTAATAATATTAATGCCATTGAAGATCACACATTGAGTCCCCCTACTGCCAAGCAAAAAACAGATCATATAACGAATCATAGCAGTCAAATTGCTGTTCCTAAAACCACCTCAAAAATAACGACGGTAAATTCAGCGCCTAAAAAAGCAGTTAATAAAACCAGCGTCACTAAAAAGCATTCAGAAAAAAACCACCATGCTGAAACAACTAAACCCGAAGAGGTCGCTCATAAAAAATCAGCGCAAACACCGGTTGCTTTAATTAGTGCGCCCTCGGCAGCAGAAGTTCCAGCTGGCGTGGCGTGGGTAGTAAGGCTAGGTAGTTTTGCAAATGAATCTAACGCTAAAGATTTGATTAAACAATTACATGAGCATGGGTTTAAAGCCTATACACAACCGGTTAAAACTTCGCTAGGTACCTTAACTCGCGTATTCATGGGGCCTGAAGTTAAGCGTGTGAAAGCGGATGCAATTAATGAACGTCTAGAAAAAGAATTAAAGATAAAAGGCGAAGTAGTACCCTTTAGTCCGGTCACAGAGAATAAATAAATATGCATATGTTTACATGGGTCGATTATGTAATTATCGGGATCATCGGATTATCCGTGATTGTAAGTTTAGTGCGGGGTTTTGTCCGTGAGGCATTGTCATTAGTAACTTGGGCAGTTGCTTTTTGGGTGTCTTTTAGTTTTTCAGGGACATTAGCCAGTTTGCTAACAAACTATATTCACTCTGGCTCATTAAGGCAAATTGCAAGCTTTGGTATTTTATTTATTATTACTTTATTACTGGGATCTTTTATTAATTATCTGATTGCGCAATTAGTCGATAGCACCGGATTATCCGGCACCGATCGAATGTTAGGTGTAATATTTGGGTTTGCCCGAGGGGTATTAGTGGTTTCTTTATTATTGATGTTAGCGAGCCTTACCCCCATGCAGCAAGAAATGTGGTGGAAAGCTTCCTTGCTAATACCACAATTTCAACCCATCCAATTATGGCTACACGGTTTCTTGCCTAAAGCGGTAACAGAGCACTTAATGCTAAGTTATTAAGCTTGTTTTGGCTTATTAGTTGGTCGCTTATAAGCAGTCTGCTCTTGTTCATCCTGTGAAGGCGTTTGCTGGGCTGTTCTTTTAGGCGCATTAGTAGGCGTTGTGTTAGGGTTTTTTGAGGTTGTTAAGTTAGGCTTGTTTCCTACCGTTTTAGCCATTTCTTCATTAAGGTTACGTTTCCTTTCAATGAAAATGGATTTTTGCGTTTGAGCTTGTACTATTTGACCAAAAACATTGTTTATTTTGTCTACTCGTACTTGTCTATTTCCCTTAAACTGCTCTAATTGATTGAATATTTGTTTCGCTTCTACAACATCATTTTGGCGATTACCATTATTATATTGTTGTAAATCCTGTATTTTAGGTAGCAAATCACCTATTTTTGCTTCCAATTCATGCACTCTGTTTTGCACATTTGCATCTGGTTTTTGATTTAATTGTTTTTCCGCTGCTTCTAATTGTTTTTTAGTGTCTCGATATTCTTGTTGCAGCTGATTAAGTTCACCGTTATCTATGCGCTTATTACTCTGAATAAGTTTATCTGCTCGCAGTTGTAGATTATTAATTTGCGTAAAAGTTGCTTGTCCTATAAGAGACACTATCGATAAGCCCGCATCGATATTAGTGCCCCTAGCATCTGCGACTGATTGAAGCTTAGAAAGTAATTCGAACTGAGTAAAATTACGATCCATTAATGCATTGAGTTCTTGGTTGATATTATTAAAGTCTTTAAGAAGTTTGACGCCCGGAGAGTCGTCAGCGCGATGGTACTTATTATTTTCTCTAATAGATGTCAATTCTGCATTAATTTGTTGTTGAGTTTTAACAGCGCCCGAAGCATCGGTGGGTTGAATAAATTTTGCAATTAATAAAGCATCAACTGATTGGTTAAGCGCTTGGCGTGAAGAAAGTAAATCGTTGCTTTGAGCGGCAACCAAATCAACTTTACTTTCGCTAATAACCACATCAAGATTTTTAATTGATTTTTCTAATTTTTCAGCTTCTTGCATTTGTTCTTCAAGTTTCGCGTGATGCGCCAAAAATTCCTTAAAGGTATTTTTTTCTTCAAGCGCGGCAGGATCAAGATTTTCATCATCATCGTCATCAAACACATGCGCGCTCGCTTGAGTTTCCATATATTCTTTCATGGACACTATATCTTCTTCTAGTTTATTAAGCAGCGCATGACTAATAGCTAATTCTTTCGTCAATTCTTCATCTTGGGCAATTTCGCGCAACATAGCTTGAAATTGATTGAGCGTGCTATAAGGATCGAGAATGTTTTTTGCTAGTTGATCCGGTGAGAGGTTACTAGATAGGTTTTCAGTTTGTTGCTTAAAATTATCCGTTAGATTTCTTAATGTTGTTTGTGACATTCCTAATTTACTGGCTAAACGAGGAAGCAAATTACTGCTTTGCATTTTATTAATTAACGCTATTATTTCTTTATAACTGTTGATGTCTGGCATTGTATCCACTCAATAAGTTGTTGTTAGCTATAAGTTTATACGAGGATTGGAGTTTATGCCAACCCTACTTTATGGGAAATAGAGTAAGCGCTGTGTCTTATCAGGAAAGCAGATTAGCGCATTACCTTGCGCATGCCAGTCACTTAACACGATTCTTTTCCAAGGAGGAATGCCGTAATAGGTTTGAATGCAAGGGCGGTGAGTATGACCATGGATGAGTTGTTCGGCTTGATATTGTTGTATCACTTCTAAAATGGCAGTTGGGGCTGCATCACTAAGGTTTAGATATTCTATATTTGTTTGTTGGCTGCTTTTATTACGTAAATAGCGAGCAATGCGGTTTCGAATAAACAAAGGTAAACTTAAAAATAAACGCTGATAAAAAGGGTTTCTTGCTTTTTCTCGAAAGCGTAGATAAGCCATATCTTGGGTACATAAAGTATCGCCATGCATAAGTAGTGTAGGGACTCCATAAAGATCTATAAGAGAGGGGTCAGCTAATAATTGACAGCCAGTTTCAGCCAGAAATTGCGAGCCAATCAAAAAATCACGATTACCATGCATAAAGTAGACCGGCAAACCACGACTAGTTAAGGATTTTAAGGCGGCTATAATAGTTTGGGCAAACTCAGATTTATCATCATCTCCTACCCATACTTCAAAAAAATCCCCTAAAATATACAAGGCGTCGGCTTGTTTGGTTTTAGATTGCAGAAAACTTAAAAAAAAATTAATCAATTCAGGATGCGTAGGCGCAAGATGTAGATCAGAGATAAAAAGCGTATACATATTTTTTTTGGTCATCCTCTTCGCATGCTAGTAATGACGTGCTAAATTAGGCCTCATTTAAATTTTTAGTCTTATGAAATCAATTAATTAGCCATGACAAAAACACGCTTTGCACCTAGCCCAACCGGCTACGTACACATTGGCAATGTTAGAACTGCCTTATTTAATGCCTTATTAGCTAAGCATGATAAAGGTATTTTTCTATTACGTATAGAAGATACTGATCAAAATCGCTCAGAAGAAACGTATGCCGAGCAGCTGCAACATGACTTGCTCTGGCTAGGTTTAGCTTGGCAGGAAGGCCCTGGAGTAGGCGGCGATCAGGTTCCTTATTTTCAATCACAACGCCAATCCATTTATGCACAATATTACCAGCAGCTCGAAGAGGCTAAGCATGTTTATCCTTGTTTTTGCTCGGATCAAGAATTAGCTATTGCACGCAAACTTCAATTATCCTCAGGCAAACCGCCCCGTTATCAAGGTACTTGCCGACAACTTTCAGCGGAACAAATTAAACAAAAAATTGAGCAAGGCTTAAAACCGACTTTGCGTTTTCGAGTGCCTGATAGTCAAGTTATCGAATTTAATGATTTTGTGCGAGGGCCACAACGCTTTCAAAGTAATGAAATTGGCGATTTTGTCATTAGAAGAGGCGATGGCACCGCAGCTTTCTTTTTTTGTAATGCGATTGATGACGCTGTTATGAAAGTAACTCATGTACTGCGTGGCGAAGATCATTTAACCAATACACCGCGCCAATTGATGATACTGCAGGCATTAGGCTTACCCTTTCCGCAATATGGCCATATGGCGCTTATTGTGGGCCCAGATGGAGCGCCGCTATCTAAGCGACACGGCAGCAGAAATATCAAAGAATTAAAGCAATTAGGTTTTCTACCGCAAGCTATTATTAACTATTTGGGCAGATTAGGCCATTACTATCCTGACAATAGTTATATGGATTTAACACAGTTAGCCACTAATTTTTCAGTCAGTGCGTTGGGCTCAGCGCCTGCGCGTTATGATCAAGAACAATTGTTATATTGGCAAAAACAAGCAGTACAACACCTGGATGAAAGTTCTCTATGGGATTGGTTAGGCGCAGAAGTACAACAATTAATACCAACCACAGCAAAAAATCTTTTTATTCAAACCATAAAAGCGAACATTACATTTCCCACTGATGCACTGCACTGGGCAAAAATATTTTTTACGGATTTGCATTATTCAGCAGAGAGCAGCGCTATTTTAAAACAGGCGGATGCAAAATTATTTGAAACCGCTATTACCGTGCTTGCACAAGCAGGTACGGATTTTAAAGCATTAAGTAATGCGGTTTCTCAACAATTAAATATTAAAGGTAAAGCATTATTTCAACCCTTGCGCGTTGCGCTAACAGGCGAACTGCATGGGCCTGAAATGGGGCATATCGTAGAATTATTAGGCAAAGATAAAATCCATGCTCGTTTAACAGCGGCGAGCGAAATTAAATAGAGCACAAAATAAATGTTACATATCTATAACACCTTAACTCAGCAAAAAGAAGTATTTAAACCAATTCAACCCGGTAAAATAGGCATTTACCTTTGTGGCATGACTGTTTACGACAATATACATATTGGCCACGCCCGTTGTTCCGTAGTTTTTGATACGGCCATTCGTTTCTTGCGCATGCAAGGTTACGAAGTGACTTATGTGCGAAATATCACTGATATAGATGATAAAATAATTAAGCGTGCCCACGAAAATAATGAATCTATCGCCGCATTAACTGAACGCGTTATTAATGTCATGAATGCAGATATGGCCGCGTTAAATATTCTACCGCCAACGCTAGAACCTCGCGCGACCGACTATATAAAATCAATTATTGATATAATTCAAACCTTAATCGATAAGAAATATGCTTATATCGCTGATAATGGCGATGTCTGTTATGCCATTAATCAATTCAAAAATTACGGACAATTATCGCATCAAGATATCGAGCAGCTACGTTCAGGGGCCCGCGTTGCAGTAAGCGATAATAAACAAGAGGCTTTAGATTTTGTTTTATGGAAACTCGCCAAACCAGGTGAACCGAATTGGGAGTCGCCCTGGGGAGCAGGGCGGCCTGGTTGGCATATCGAATGTTCAGCAATGTCTTTAGATTGTTTAGGTAAACATTTTGATATTCATGGCGGTGGCTTTGATTTAATTTTTCCGCATCATCAAAATGAGATTGCCCAATCAGAAGCGGCTACGGGAGAAAAATTCGTTAATACCTGGATGCACATCGGTTTTGTGCAGATCGATAAAGAAAAAATGTCTAAATCTTTAGGTAATTTTTCCACCGTAAAAGCTGTATTAGCAGAATATCCGGCAGAAGTGGTGAGGTATTTTTTAATAGCTAGCCATTATCGTAGCCCTGTTAATTATGCCAAAGAAAACTTGGCCAGTGCGCATCATGCTTTAACGCGTTTTTATACGGCATTACGCGATCTACCAATCACAACAGAATTTGAAAAGAATCAATTCCAAACACGTTTTATCGACGCAATGAATGATGATTTTAATACGCCTGAAGCATTAGCGGTATTATTTGATTTAGCCCGCGAAATAAATCGAATACGTAGTGAAGA
>CAIUAS010000266.1 GCA_903897205.1 uncultured Gammaproteobacteria bacterium | reverse complement strand
AATGAGAAGACTAAGTTTGTTATTGGCATCCTTCAGGGAAGAAATGGATGACTCCCCGCAAAAGTGGCTGCCATCTTTTCTAAGATAATAAAAAATCGTTCGCCGCCCCAAGTTTCTTTGTGAATAATACTGAGTAGTGTTTGTTGTGCCCAAACGCTATTGCTGCCCCAGGGGGTTAATAAAACTACTTCATCTAAAGCGACGCATAAACAATAACGGGTGGCTAATATGAGCCTTGGAGCGCATTGTAAATTTTTGGCATGTATTTCAAAGGCGGCTATTTCTTGGATAACTTGTCTGCTTAAGCTTGCCACGTCATCGTGAGCGGTGGTGTTTTTAAATTTTATTAAAAGCAATAATAAGGGCATTGCGGCTGACACTAATGGATTAATGCCGCTAAGCGTTATAAAGGACGTGGGAAGTTGTGGCGCAATATAATTGGTATTAGCTTTGGCAGTTAATAATGTTGTATCTGTCATGTTATTTTTCCTTTACTGCCCATAATTCTAAATGTAACTTAGGAAAATCACCGCCAACATGAAATGCTAAGGCCGCTGATTTTTCGAGTTGACGCCATAACATGTGTTCTCTATTTAATGAGAAGTAAATAAAGTTAGAGTGATAGGGAATTTGTCTGGGCGCAACCGGCAAGGATGTTAATTCAATGCCAGGTAGTGCGCGATTGACTAAATTGCGAATCTCTTCAACCGGTGCAATTTTAGTTTGCGCTGGAAATAAACGGTGGATATTTTCTAAAGGTAGGTTGGCGTGCACGGCGAGAATAAAATAGGCTTTCGATAATAATGATTTATCAGGCAATGGAGCGACCCACGTGCCTAATTGCTGGTGTTCGATTTTAAGCGAAATCGCACTTTCTTCTAATACCATACTTAATGATTTTCTGAGTTCATTAATAACAGGGGTAAAAGTATTTTGTAAATCATCATGTAAATAAATGGGCGGTGCAATGGGCCGTCTTTGTCGGCTAGTAAAGGTTGAAAGTTCACCCATGAGTTGTATGAGTAGGCGATATAATGTTTCAGGCGGCAGTCCGCGTAGATGGGTTAAATGTGCAAATAAGGGCTCGAAACGATTAATTACTTGCAATAACATGAAGTCGGCAATTTCCGCTACGCCGCCTGCACCTGCTTCTGTTAGTCGTTGTACTATCATATTGCCTCGATAATGCAGTAAGCCTTGTAGCTCTTGAACGAGGCTTGTGAATTGATTAACGGCGTGAATATCAATGCAGGCGGGCCAGTAATTTTCATCGAGAATAATTTTGTGATCAGTGCGTGCTTCTAGAATGCGTGCTATGCCTAAACAACTGAGTCCTTGTCTATCATGATTTTCTAATTTAAGGAGTAAGGCTAATTTGCCAATTTGGATGGGAGTACTTGTATCGGAGAATGCATTATTATCAGTGATTTCAATCGTTTCAATATGATAACGCCAATCCTGTTGCTCATTTTGAATCACGCCTGCCTCTGCTATGCCGGCGCGTTTTAAGGGGAGCGTTAAAAATATTTCTGTATTGCTGGTGCCTGCGGGGATGTCGATTGGAAGGGGGGCTTTATCGCGTGATGGAATATCAACGGCAGTTCCATCAGGCAAAATACCACGGCATGATTTAATAGCAAGTTTTCCTAAGGCTAACAAATGATCGTCCAGTTTTAATTCGGTAATTCCCCAGTTATGTGGTTCAACAACGCCTGGTCGTTGCATGATCAAATTTTCGATATGTCTATCATGTTGTTGTAAATGATGAGGTTGCAGGAACATTCCCTCAGACCAAATAACTTTATCTGTAAGTGCCATAGCGTTACCTTTTATTTTACTTTGATTGCAATACTTTGCGTGGCTACATTAATTTGTAGGTCAATATTTTTGCCGGGTTTTACCTGGATAACTTGTCGCCACTGCGCTTTATCTGGATCGCGAAAAGCAGCTAATACGCCGATATAATTGGTTGTAGGCGACATTAGGATATAAATGCTTTGTTTCTGTTGTGGTCTTATTTCAATATCACGTTTATCTAAGAGATCGGTTGCTAAAGTGGTTGTTGGATTGTTGTAGAGCGCAAAAAAATTGGCTTGCTGAAAAGTAGTGGGCGCTTTAAGTTGATATATATTAATAACAACTGGGGATGCCTGGTTATAAATATTGGGATTTAGAAAGCTAACCGATTGAATATTGGCTTCTAGTTTAGGTGGTGATGAGCTTGCGCAACCGCCTGTAATAATTGCGAGAGTGATTGTTATGAGTGATTTGATGTTAAATCTTGTTAAAGGCTTTTTTGAGATTTTCATAGGTAGGTTCCTTTCTAATAAAAATTCCAATTCAGCGTTATCCTGTCGGTAACTAAACGTAGTTTGGATTTGCGATGGTAGGGTATTCAAGTACATTTCGGATTTGCCTGTGAAAGCATTTTCTGAGAAAAATCCCAGGTCGCGCAAAATATTTCCTTCATGTGAAGCGAGTATGTTGTCTGCCAAATATTCTGTTGGTTGAGTGATAGTAATTGGATTTGAATTTGTGTTTGCTTCAGGCGGTTGAAAATGTTGATTTAATAATGAGAGTGGGTCGCTGCTATTAGTTGATAATAGCGATGTTATATTTGTTTGCTTTTTTAAAGACAAAGATGAATTCGATGGGAATGTATTGGTTTGAGTAAATAAAAATGCAAGATCGTCATTCGCATATTCAGCCTGCATGAGTGTACTTAAGGCTAGATGAGCGTGATCGTGGGTTAATTCGGCTAATGCGAAATCAGTGTTAATTGAATTACTGGCTATTTGAGTTTCATCCCTATTATAGGAAACGGATTCTCCACAGATTTCGAGTGTATTGGTTAAATTGGGGATGATCAGTGCCGCATCTGCAAGTAATTGGTTTGCCTTTTCTCCAGTTTCTTCGCCATCAATAGCTGATAACTCACCTTGTGGGAGTATGTGTAATTGTAGTGTGTGCGCCATAAAAGTCAGTTGGATCCTGATGTGAAATCTTGCAAATATTTCATTTTGTTCATTTTTTATCTATGTTTTGTTTATATTCATTAATAGGTGCCGCCATCCTATCACACGAATATAATTCTTAACAATATCGGTGTTTTACCGATGTAAACTATTTATTTTTAGGCTTGGTTCTTCAATAAGATTTTGGTAGAATGTTTCTAGATTATACATTAATAGATAATAATTTTATTCAAATTAGAATTTTAGGGTTAATGGAGCCATGATGACTTCTATATTGGATTTGCCTACTTTACTGGCGCCTGTGTCGCTTGAGCTTCCGACGGGAAAAGATCTACGGCAGGAAGATTTTGCGCATTCTCTTTATCACAAAATTAAAGATGCTCGTAATGCATTGCGCAACCTTGAGAGGCAACAGACACAAGGTGCTGAGATGGTTGTCAGACCGGATTGGTCAGCTGTTTATCAGCTTGCAATACAAGCACTAGCTACTGAAACAAAAGATTTAGAAATTGCAGCCTGGTTATTAGAAGCATTATTGCGCGAATATGGTTTTGCTGGTTTGCGCGAGGGTTTTAAATTAGCGCGGGAATTAATTAATGAACATTGGGATAATTTATATCCAATGCCTGATGAAGATGGATTAATTACTCGCTTAGCGCCATTAACAGGCTTAAATGGTGAAGAAACCGAAGGAACTTTAATCGTGCCTGTCGCCTTAGTACCGTTAACACAAGGGCGTAGTATTGGTCCATTTTCACTTTGGCAATATCAGCAAGCTATCGAAATTATTAAAATTGCTGATCCTGATAGACGTAATCAGCGTTTGGCTGCGGGCGCGGTAACGTTGGAAATAATTGCGCAGGCTGTTGCTGAAACGCCACCTAAATTTTTTCAAGAGCAATTTCAATTATTAAATAGTTGTATTGAAGAATTTAAGGCGTTAACGCAAGTTTTATTTGAAAAAGCGGGGCATGATGCGCCACCTTCCTCGCGCATTTTGGCTCAATTAGAGGCTTGTGCTGATTGCATTAAAGTTATTGCTAAAGAAAGTCTTAATATTCAAACAAATACTTTGAGTGGTCGTAAAACAGAGCAAGAAAAATCATTGCATGATTGTATTGGAAGTAATATTTCTTTAAGTGTAGATATTCATGAAATATCTAATTCCATAATAAGCTATGCAGCGGATAAAGAAAATTCTCAGCCAACACGTGAACAAATATTGCAAACTATTTTATATGCGGCAGATTTTTTTCGGCAGACAGAACCGCACTCCCCCCTCTCTTATTTGCTTGAAAGAGCGGTGAAGTGGAGCAAATTGCCGTTGCCTATGTTGTTGAAAGAATTAATTAAAGATGAACAATCATTAGGTTATTTCTGTAATTTAACCGGTGTCAGTATTGACGAGAAAATTTAATTTAATCAAAAGGAGCTAATAATGGAAAGCATTCATCAAAAACTTGAGCGGGTCAGAAAACCGCGTGTACATATTAAGTATGAAGTAGAAACAGAAGGCGCGATGGTTGTTAAAGAATTACCTTTTGTAGTGGGGGTTGTTGGTGATTTTTCGGGTGATCCGACTGAACCATTAAAACCAATAAAAGATCGAAAATTTGTGCAAATTGATAGAGATAATTTTAATGACATTATGAAGCGCATGACACCAGGATTAAATTTCCGCGTTGAAAATACCTTAAAAGGTGATGGTAGTGAAATGTCGGTTAGCCTTAAATTTAATTCAATTGATGATTTTGAACCAGCAAAGGTTGCAGAACAAATTCCAGCGTTAAAAAGTTTGTTAGATACACGCAATAAGTTGCGTGATTTATTAACAAAGGTAGATCGTTCAGAAGATTTAGAAAGTTTACTTGAATGTATTTTACAAAACACTGAACAGTTACAACAATTGTCGAATGAATTAGGCATTAAATTGCCTGAAAAAGCCTAAGTCTAAGCAAGGAGATCTTAATAAATGAGTCATTCAACCCTGTTGCAAGAGCAATCACAAGTAAGTACTCAACAATCGGAGACTAGTTTACTTGAGCAAGCTATTCGGGCGACGAAGCAGACAGAGCGTTCACAAGCAGAAGAATTATTAAAAGCACTTACTGAAGAAGCCTTAAAAGGTGCGATTACTTGGGATAAAAATTTAATTCACACGGTAAATTCAGCGATTAAGGCGCTTGATCGGGTGTTATCAAAGCAATTAGCCGTCATTATGCATAATGATAAATTTAAAAAGCTAGAAGGTACTTGGCGTGGTTTACATTATTTAGTGATGAATACGGAAACAAGTACGAGCTTGCGCCTAAAAGTGTTAAATGCTTCCAAGCAGAGCTTGGCAAAGGATTTAAGTAAAGCAGCTGAATTTGATCAAAGCCAGTTGTTTAAAAAGCTTTACGAAAATGAATTTGGTACGCCTGGTGGAGAGCCATATGGTGCATTAATTGGTGATTATGAATTTACTAATCATCCCGATGACGTTGATATGTTAGGAAAAATTGCTAATGTCGCCGCTGCTGCGTTTTGTCCTTTTATTTCTGCGACTGATCCGGCGTTATTTGGTTTTAATGATTGGACTATGTTATCGAAACCACGTGATTTAGAGAAAATATTTGATACAGTTGAATATGCGAAATGGCGTAGCTTACGTGAAGCCGAAGATTCACGTTTTGTAACATTGGTTATGCCGCGTGTATTGGCGCGTTTGCCTTATGGCGAAGTAACAAAGCCTATTGAAGAATTTGGTTTTGAAGAAGCGCCTTATAATGAAGTGGGCCAACCGTTGCAACTGGGTCATAATGATTATTGTTGGATGAATGCCGCTTATGTAATGGGGGCGCGTTTAACCAATGCTTTTGCGAAGTATAGTTGGTGTACTGCTATCCGTGGCGCTGAAGGTGGTGGGCGCGTTGAGGGTTTGCCTTTACATGTTTTTACCAGCGATGATGGCGACATTGATGCAACTTGCCCCACTGAAATTGGTATTACGGATCGCCGAGAAGCTGAATTAAGTCGCTTAGGTTTTTTGCCAGTTTGTCATTATAAAAATACGGATTATGCTGTGTTTTTTGGCGCACAAAGTATTCAAAAACCACAGAAGTATGATAGACCTGGAGCCACTGCAAATGCGGCTATTTCTGCGCGCTTGCCTTATATTATGGCCACTTCGCGTTTTGCGCATTATTTAAAAGTAATGGCGCGTGACAAGATCGGATCGTTCATGGAAACATCGGATGTTGAAGCGTGGTTGAATCGGTGGATTCAAAATTATGTAAATGGTAATCCGGATGGTGGGCAAGAAATGAAAGCCAAATATCCATTAGCCGCTGCTAAAGTCCACGTAGAACCTATCCCAGGCAAACCAGGTGCTTATCAAGCTATTGCTTGGTTGCGTCCGTGGTTGCAGTTAGAAGAATTAACCACTTCATTACGTCTGGTTGCTAATATACCTCAGACTAGTTAATAAAATACCCCGTGGCTTGTCATGGGGTATTTTATAAAGCTATTTCATTCTATTTTTATGTATAAATTATCAGATCGAAATAAATTAAGTCCATTAAATACGCTTTTTCATAAGCCACAGCTATTTGAATTTTATCAAGCTGTGCGCTTATTGATGCAATCGGTAAAAGTTGATTGTCAGAATAAGCAATGCCGCAGTTATTATCCTGTGGGTTATGATTTTGATCCCAAGCATGAAATGGTGCGATTTAAAGCGGCGCCTGTATTAAGTTTTCCTATTAGTGAAATACTAGCCAGCCATTTGGCGCGTGATTCAATACAGGAACCTAATGAATTACAGGTAAGTTTTTTAGGATTATATGGCCCTGCTGGCGTGTTACCCAGTCATTATACTGAGTTAATTATTCAGCGGTTACAGGCAAAAGATAGCGCACTACGCGATTTTTTGGATTTATTTAATCATCGCATTATTTCTCTGTTTTATCGCAGCTGGGAAAAGCATCACTTTTATGTGCCGTATGAGCGTTCTAAAGCCAACGCAGCTAGTGATGTGTTTACTAAAGTGGTTGCTTCGTTAATTGGAAATGGGACGGAGTATTTACAAGAGCGAACGCTAATTCCTGATGAAAATTATTTATATTATGCAGGTTTTTTTGCGTGTAGTTCGCGATCGGCTTGGACTTTAAAAACGATGTTAGCCGATTATTTTCAAGTTCCCATTGAGCTTGAGCAATTTCAAGGGAAGTGGTTGCAATTACCTGTCAGTCAATATACTCGGCTATTAAGTTCAAAGTCAGGTTCGGCTAGCTACAATCAACTCGGTTGCACTACTTTGCTCGGTCAGCGCAGCTGGAATACGCAGGGTTATTTTAAAATAAAAATAGGCCCCGTGTCTTACCAAGATTTTTTACGCTATTTACCTAATGAGCATAGCCAGTTAATGGCGGTCGTTGCGATGGCGCGCCGTTATATTGGAGTGCAGTGGCACTTTGATATTCAATTAATTTTAAAGGCACACGAGGTTCCATTTTGTGTTTTGTCTACGCAGAGTCAATTGGGATGGAATACTTGGTTAAAGAGTAAAGCTATGTTGAATGATATGGAGGATACCATTATTAAAGCACCGCTTTTTTAATAATAATTATATGTAATAAATATTTTAATGGAGTAGTT
>CAIUAS010000265.1 GCA_903897205.1 uncultured Gammaproteobacteria bacterium | reverse complement strand
AAATAAAAAATCCTAGGCAGGTGATCCATACAATAGCCAGCAGGATTATTTCGCTGGAATTAAACCAATCTTCTTGATTACCGCGATCTAAAAATAGTTGTAAGCAACCAATTCCAACGGCCATAAGTGTTAAGCCAGTCCAATCAATTTCACTGTGCTGAGTTGGGTTTTCTTCTATTAATTTCCAGGCTAATAAAGCGGCGATTGCGCAGACAGGAATGTTTAAATAAAAAACCCAGCGCCAATTTAACGCCTCGGTGATATAGCCCCCCAACGTGGGCCCTAGGATCGGGGCGACCATAATGCCAACACCCCAAATCGCCATAGCTTTGCCTTGTTCTGCTTGAGAAAAAGCATCTCGCAAAATAATTTGAGACAATGGCACTAAAGCAGCGCCAAAAACACCTTGTAGAATCCGAAAAAATACAATTTCTGGCAGTGAGCTAGATAAACCACATAAAGCAGAGGCTATTAAGAAGCCAACAATATTAATGAGCAGGATTTTTTTTTGGCCAAAACGATTGACTAAAAACCCTGTCAACGGCATACAAATTGCTGCAGAAACGATATAGGAAGTTAAGACCCAGGTGATTTGTTCGGCGTTAGCGCCTAAGGCGCCCATCATATTGGGTAGAGAGACATTGACTATGGTCATGTCGAGTACTTCAACCACCGCTACTAAAACAACGGTTAAGGTGACTAACCAACGTGTGATGCCAGTGTAATGAGGTGACGACATATTAAATGCACATAGGGAAGAATAGATTTTAATGCTTAATTGAGGTATGAAGTATTGCAGGAGAATGTGCAATTGGCAACCAGCTTGAGGTTGATATTTATAGTGAAATTGCCAAAACGGGTTTGTGTATATCGCTTAGAATGTGTTTTCATATAAGTGATTTAAAATTATTAATGTGCGAGATGGATTTAACTAAAATTAGGAAAAAATATTATGACGAAATCTCATGACTTATTTGAGCGTGCGCAAAAATATATTCCAGGTGGTGTAAATTCGCCTGTGCGCGCATTTAAAGGGGTGGGTGGTGAGCCTATATTTTTTGCTAAAGGCGAGGGCGCTTATGTGTATGATGTGGATGGCAGAAAATATATAGATTACGTGGGTTCTTGGGGGCCGCTTATTTTAGGCCATGCGCATCCTCATATTATCGATGCCGTTATTAAAACGGCGCAACGCGGTTTAAGTTTTGGTGCGCCGACGGAATTAGAAATTCAATTAGCTGAAAAAATCTGTGAAATTATGCCAAACATTGAAATGGTGCGCATGGTTAATTCAGGTACAGAAGCCACTATGAGCGCGATCCGTTTGGCGCGCGGTTATACCGGCCGAGATAAAATCATTAAGTTTAGCGGCTGCTATCATGGTCATAGCGATTCTTTACTGGCGCGGGCAGGCTCGGGTGTTTTAACCTTAGGTTTACCGGATTCTGCAGGCGTTCCCAATGCTTTTGTTAAAAACACATTAACGGCGGAATTTAATAATTTAAATTCGATCGCAGAAATATTTCGTGCTTGTGGAGGCGAAATTGCTGCCGTCATTATTGAGCCTGTTGCAGGTAATATGAATTGCATACCACCCACCCCGGGTTTTTTAGCCGGGCTACGCGAACTTTGTAACCAACATGGCAGCGTATTAATTTTTGATGAAGTCATGACCGGTTTTCGAGTGGCTTTAGGTGGCGCTCAAGCGCATTATAATATTAAGCCTGATTTAACCACTCTGGGTAAAGTGATCGGCGGCGGCATGCCAGTGGGGGCATTTGGCGGCCAACGCGATATTATGCAACACATTGCACCATTAGGTGCGGTTTATCAAGCCGGTACATTATCAGGTAATCCAGTGGCGATGGCGGCAGGGCTGGCGACTTTACATGAAATTACGCAACCTCATTTTTTTGAAAAAATAACTACACTCACTCAGCACTTAATGCAGGGACTGAGTGACTGTGCGCAAGCAGCCAATATTCCTTTTGTTACCAATGCCGTGGGCGGTATGTTTGGTTTTTTCTTTTCAGAAGAAAATCACGTAGATACTTATGAAAAAGCCAAAAATTGTGATGTTGTTCGTTTTAAACAATTTTTCCATGGTATGTTGCAAGAAGGTATTTATTGGGCGCCATCGGCATTTGAAGCAGGTTTTATGTCAAGCGCGCATGGCGAGAAAGAAATTGCAGCTACGTTAGTGGCAGCAGAAAAAGTGTTTTCTCAATTAAAATAGAGGTGATATGTCTACAGCACAATTAATAAAATCCCTGCAAAATCCAGCGCTTTATGATCATCCTGTTGCTAAATTCAAGCTTATGGAAACTCATATTTCCTGGGTTATTTTAACCGGTAAATATGCTTATAAAATTAAAAAACCCCTTGATTTTGAGGTGTTAGATTTCTCAACCTTAGCTAAGCGTCAGTTTTTCTGTGAAGAAGAAATTCGTTTAAATCGCTTGTTAGCGCCGGAATTATATCTGGGGGTGGTCACTATTACGGGCGATGAAATTAATCCGCAAATTAATGGCAAGGGGGAAATTATCGAATATGCGATAAAAATGCAGGAATTTCCTCAAGAAAAAATCCTTACTTATTTATTGCATAAACAAGCGTTAATGCCCGAATTAATGGATAAACTTGCTGGGACAATTGCTGAGTTTCATTTAAAGACAGCGGCTGCGCCAACTTCTAGTGTATATGGTACGCCAGAACATGCGCATTTTCCGGTGATTCAAAATTTCACTCAAATATTACCGTGGTTATCTGAAGAAACTGATAAAGCCCAGTTAGCTCAGCTAGAAGCATGGGCGCAAGCCCAATTTTGGCGATGCGAAACTTTATTTGCTAAGCGTAAAAAGCAAGGTTTTATCCGCGATTGCCATGGTGATTTACATTTAGGAAATATTATTTTACATAACAATAAACCAGTTTTATTTGATCGTATTGAATTTAATTTGGATTTGCGGTGGATAGATGTAATTGCAGATATCGCCTTTTTAGTAATGGATTTATATGATCAACAGCAGCCAGCATTAGCGCATCGCTTAATTAATGCTTATTTAAGCTATACAGGAGATTATGAAGGTCTTAGCTTGTTGCCCTATTATATGTCGTATCGCGCTATGGTAAGGGCTAAAGTGGTTTTATTTCATTCTACTCAAGTTGGTTTGGAGGATGCTGCGCAAAAAATTTTGCGGCAACAATATCGTAAATTTATTCAACTCGCCTTTCGCTGCACACAGCTTGCGCCACCTACTTTATTTATTACACATGGATTATCAGGCGCTGGTAAATCAACCATTGCGCGCAATAGGGTCGAAAAAATAGGGGGCATTCAAATTAATTCTGATGTGGAACGTAAGCGATTATTTGAGTTGCCATTCAATGCTCAGACTAATGCGCCGCTTAATCAAGGCATTTACTCGCCTGAAGTGACTGAAAAAACCTACAGCCAATTATTATACTTAGCGCGTATCATTATTAATGCGGGCTACAGCGTGATAGTTGACGCCACTTTTCTTAAAAAAATATATCGTAAAGCGTTTGCGGATTTAGCGACGGAATTAAAAATACCTTTTGTTATTTTACATTGCGCGGCTGAACATAAATTAATGGAAGAGCGGTTGGAACAACGCGCTTT
>CAIUAS010000264.1 GCA_903897205.1 uncultured Gammaproteobacteria bacterium | reverse complement strand
TTAATCCAGTTAAAAAAATCATCGACATTGCGCATCAACATAATGTCCCTGTATTACTCGATGGCGCCCAAGCAATGGCCCATATGCGAGTCGACGTACAAGCACTTGCTTGTGATTTTTACGCTTTTTCTAGCCATAAAATGTTTGGCCCCACAGGCGCCGGCGTATTATATGGTAAAACTAAATGGCTAGAGAAAATGCCACCTTATCAAGGGGGCGGTGATATGATCAGCACCGTCAGTTTTGAAAAGTCACACTATCGTGAATTACCCTATAAGTTTGAAGCAGGCACACCTAATATTAGCGCCGTTATTGGCTTAGGCGCCGCTATCGATTATCTAAATGAATTAGACGTGCACGACATTGAGCAGCATGAAGCTGATTTATTAAACTATGCCACTCAAACCCTTACTCAAATTCCCGATTTAAAATTAATTGGTACCGCTAGCCATAAAGCGGCCATCTTAGCGTTCGTATTAAATGATATTCACCCCCATGACATAGGCACCATTTTAAATCACGAAGGCATTGCAGTACGCACCGGCCATCACTGCACGATGCCTTTAATGGAGCGCTTTAATGTTCCAGCAACGGTACGTGCATCATTAGCCTTTTATAATACTAAAGAAGATATTGATGCTTTAATTCATGGCATCCACAAAGTACGCGAGGTGTTTAAATAATGTCTGATTTACGTGAACTTTATCAAGAGGTCATTATTGATCACAGCCGCCGTCCATGTAATTTTCATGAAATGCCAGATGCTAATTATCACGCCGATGGTTTTAATCGCCTTTGTGGTGACAAATTAACGTTATATATTAAACTTAAAAATAATATTATCACTGACATCAGCTTTAAAGGTTCGGGTTGCGCCATTTCAACCGCCTCTGCTTCATTAATGACTCAACATTTAAAAGGCAAAACCACTGCAGAAGCAGAACAAATATTTAATACCTTTCACCAACTGCTCACGTCACCAACACCAAACAATGACAATAAAACACTTGGCAAATTAACCGTATTAAGCGGCGTACGCGAATTTCCCTCACGAGTAAAATGCGCCACCCTTGCCTGGCATACGTTACAAGCAGCATTACATAATGAGCAAAAGCCTGTTTCTACTGAATAAGATACTCGGCGGCAAGTCGTAGGGCATGAATTAATAAGCTTAATCTAAAGCAGCAACCGCGTCTTTTACTAGCTGAGTGATAGCAGGCCAATTTTCTTGTTTAATTAAATCGGTTGGTGTTAACCAAGTGCCGCCAACAGTGGGTACATTAGGCAAAGCCAGATATTCTTTCATATTTTGCAAACTGACTCCGCCCGTTGGGCAAAATTTTAATGGCGGGAAAACTTGCGAATAGGATTTTAATGTTTTTAGTCCCCCAAAAGCTTCCGCCGGAAAAAATTTTGCCGCCGTTAAATTTAATGTCTGCGCCAACATCGCTTCAGAAGCGGTTACAATACCTGGTAAATAAGGCAGGTTTAACTCATTAGCTGCACTCACTAAATCAGCTGACAATCCCGGGCTCACAGCAAAACGAGCACCCGCTGCTTTTGCCATTTTTAATGCCTGAGTTTGCAATACCGTGCCCGCACCGACAATGGCCTCTGGAAATTGAGTAGCAATAGCTTGAATAGCATCCAGCGCTACCGGCGTGCGCAAGGTAATTTCCAATACCGATATACCACCTGCTATAATTGCTTGCGCTAATGGTAGCGCATGTTTTAAATCCTCTAATATAATAACGGGAATAATAGGTGATTTTTGTAGTATGGATAACATATTCATCAACTCCAAAACTTTTGCAGACCTTGTAATATATACTAATTATGAAAACCATCCGCCAATTCACTGCTATAGGCGAAGCTATGATAGAACTGCGCCATCTATCTGAACGCCAATTAAATATGAATTTTGCAGGCGATACTTTGAATGTCGCGACTTATTTAGCACGCTATACGCAGCAAACACAGGTACAAGTTAATTATACAACGGCATTAGGCCATGATCATTATAGTCATCTGATGATTCAACAATGGCAGCAAGAAAACATTAACACCCAAATGGTATATCAATTGCCCGATAAATTACCTGGCTTATACTTAATTCACAATGACGAACAAGGTGAACGCAATTTTTATTTTTATCGTTCCCAATCCGCCGCCCGTGAATTATTTAAGGGAGCACATAGAGAAGCGCTGACTAACCAATTAACCAATATGAATTATTGGTATCTATCACTGATCTCGCTGGCGATTTTAGATAATTCCAGCCGCGAATATTTATTTTATCTATTAGCTGACGCCAAAAAAAATGGCGCTACTATTATTTTTGATAGCAACTATCGCCCTGCCCTTTGGCCCGATCGCAGCACTGCACAAACTATTTATCAAACAATAGCGCAATATATCGATATCGTACTACCCACTTTTGATGATGAGCAAAAATTATTTGACGATAAATCCCCTCAAGCCTGCGCCGAACGTTTGCATCAATGGGGCATTCAAGAAGTAGTAATTAAACAAGGCGATAATCCTTGTTATATCTCAACGACGCAAGAACAAATCCATATACCCGCTGAAAAAGTCACTCATGTAATTGATACTACTGCGGCTGGCGATTCTTTTAATGCCGGTTATTTAGCCGCCAGGATGCAAAATTATTTACCGGCCCACGCCGCTCGCTGTGGCCATCAATTAGCGAGTGTTGTGATCACTTATCCTGGCGCTATTATTCCGCTGGATAAAATGCCACCTCTCTTTAATAAATAATGATGTTAGCTAGCGCAATAAAAAAATTATTAATATGCAAATAAAATGTATTTTTGAACAACGTAATATTTTAGCTGAATCCCCCCTATGGCATCCGCATGAGCAAGCACTTTATTGGATTGATATTCCGAAATGTGAATTACATAAACTGGTGCTAAACTCAAATCAACATCAATCCTGGCAAATGCCGATGGAAATTGGCTGCATCGGTTTACATCATAAGGGTGGATTAATTGCGACATTACGCACCGGCTTCGCGCATGTCGAATTACCAAACGGCAAAATAACTATGTTAAATGAGCCAATAAAAAATAGAGATGATGTGATGTTTAATGATGGCAAATGTGATCGTCGCGGACGCTTTTGGGCAGGCACTAAAGATGTTAAAGAAGAGCAACCATTAGGCAGTATTTATTGCTTAGCAAAAGATAATGTGTGCTATGAAATAACCAAGGGATTTACGGTTAGTAATGGTATTGCTTGGAGCCCTGATAATAAAATAATGTATCTTTGCGATTCACCCACTGGACATATTTATCAATATGATTTTGCTGCCAACTCCGGCACTATCAGCAATCAACAAATATTTGCAACGGTTCCAACCAACGCAGGTTTTCCCGATGGTTTAACCGTTGACAGCGAAGGTTGTCTCTGGAGTGCACATTGGAATGGTTGGCGCATAACCCGTTATCAACCCGATGGTCGAATTGATTTAATTATTCCTATGCCAGTGCCTCATGTCACCAGTTGCTGTTTTGGTGGTTCTGACCTGCAAACACTTTATGTCACTTCTGCTGGCCGAGGCCTTAGCAGCGCTGAATTAGCGCAAGCACCACAAGCGGGTTATCTTTTCGCCATTAAAACTTCTATACGCGGAATGGTAGAGCCCGCTTACGGCATATCAACCTAGGTCATAGCAACAGGTAATGATTTACCGTTTCCTTGCTTTCTCAAGATTGTTATGAAAAAGTAATTGAGTAAGTTATTTATTTGATTATGATACCGGCGTTATTTTCGGCACCATCGCTTTATTCCCCCAATAAAAAAGCAGTGAAATAATTATGCTATTAAAAAATAAAGTTATTTTAATTACAGGATCTACCACCGGCATTGGCGCAGCAGCAGCGCGTTGTTGTGTAGCAGCCGGTGCAAAAGTAATGATACAAGGGCGAGATGAAAAACGCGCAATAGCCTTGTGCAAAGAATTAAATGGCGCCGCAAAATATGTGATTTGTGATTTAGCCCAACCAGACTCCTACGCAATGATAGTGAATGCTACGGTAGCAGCTTTTGGCGCTTTACACGGGCTTGTTAATAATGCGGGCATTTGTCCGCGCAGCACCATTGATAGCGCGGATACAGCACATTTCGATCGGGTAATGAATATTAATGCTAAAGCACCGTTATTAATTAGCAAAGAAGCAGTAAACATTTTTCGCAAGCAAAAAACCGGCGGCAGCATTGTTAATATCGGCTCAATGAATGCTTATTGCGGTCAACCAGATTTATTAATTTATTCTATGTCCAAAGGCGCATTAATGACGATGACACGTAATTTAGCCGATGCCTTAGGCTGTGAAAAAATTCGAGTCAATGGTTTAAATGTCGGCTGGACCCCTACCGAAAATGAAATTGAATTAAAAAAACGCGAAGGCCTAGCAGATAATTGGCAGGCACGTATTCCGCCGGTCTATGCTCCTATCGGACGTCTGCAAACCCCGACTGAAGTTGCCCAACATATAGTGTTTTGGCTAGCCGATTTTTCTGCGCCGGTTACTGGCGCGGTTTATGAAGTAGAAACCTATCCCATTATTGGCCGTAATCGTATCAGTGATATGAAAATTTAATTTCCAAGCAAGAGATAAAACTTATGAAAATTCAAGCTGCAAAAGTATTTATAACCTGCCCAGGCCGTAATTTCGTAACACTAAAAATTTATACGGACGAAGGAATTTACGGCATTGGCGATGCCACTTTAAATGGCCGTGAATTAGCAGTCGCCGCTTATCTGCAAGAACATGTTATTCCTTGTTTAATCGGTCGTGATCCATCACAAATTGAAGATATCTGGCAATATTTTTACAAAGGCGCTTACTGGCGTCGTGGGCCTGTTACCATGGCGGCCATTGGCGCTGTTGATATGGCATTATGGGACATTAAAGGCAAAGCATTAAATACACCGGTCTATAATTTATTAGGCGGCAAAAGCCGCCATGGCGTGATGGTTTATGGACACGCTAATGGCAGTGATATTGATGACACGCTTGAACAAGTCGGCAAATATATTGACATGGGTTATTTAGCCATACGCGCACAAACTGGCGTTCCTGGCATTCCTAATTCTTATGGTATTTCTAAAGATAAATTATTTTATGAACCTGCTACCAAAGGCTTGCCGCAAGAAGGATTATGGTCAACTGAAAAATATTTAAATTACGCGCCTAAATTATTTCGTAAATTGCGTGATACCTATGGTGATGACCCGCATTTTTTACATGACACTCACCATCGCTTAACGCCCATTGAAGCAGCGCGCTTAGGTAAAGAATTAGAGCCTTATCATTTATTCTGGTTAGAAGACACAGTGCCTGCAGAATTACAAGAAGGCTTTCGTATTATCAGACAACACACCACCACACCCTTGGCTGTCGGTGAAGTATTTAATACGGTATATGATGCACACACCTTAATTACTGAACAATTAATTGATTACATTCGCATGGCTGTTGTTCATAGCGGCGGCATTACGCCATTAAAGAAAATTGCGGCGCTTGCAGAAATTTATCATGTTAAAACCGGCTGCCATGGCGCTACCGATTTATCGCCTATTACCATGGCCGCTGCATTGCATTTTGATATTAGCGTGCACAATTTTGGCATTCAGGAATATATGCGCCACACCAAAGAAACCGATGAAATATTTCCTCATGAATATACGTTTAATAAAGGTTATCTCTACCCAGGCGACCAACCAGGATTAGGCATAGATTTCAATGAAAAAT
>CAIUAS010000263.1 GCA_903897205.1 uncultured Gammaproteobacteria bacterium | reverse complement strand
TGAAATGATTTGAGTAAGGTTGGTATTTCATTTAGACGGTAGATATTTATAGTGCTTTTTGGGTAAGAAAAAAATAAGGGATTTCCGCAGGTCTTTTATAGGGTAAATGCTATGTACGGGATAGCAAGTGTGGCATGTGCTATTATTCATTATAATTTGACGATATATTATATAAATTTAAGGCTTTTTTATGCGTAATATTTTAATTTTTTGTATCAGTGTAATGCTGTTTGCCTTGCCGCTGCTAAGTCATGCTGACTCGTTTGAAAAACAAGCTAGCTATACGGTTTGTTTTACGCCTGGCCAGGATTGTACGAGTGAAATTGTAGGCGTCATTAACAACGCAATTAATAATGTTTGGGTGCAGGCTTATAGTTTTACCTCGCGCCCTATTGCGCAGGCCTTGGTATTAGCAAAAGAGCGTGGTGTTCATGTGCAAATTATTTTTGATAAAGACGCTTTAATTGGCAAGCGCGGCACCTTGCGTTATTTTACGCGCCATCAAATTCCAGTTTGGATAGATAACGCACCGGCTATTGCCCACAATAAAGTAATGATAGTGGATGAAACCCAAGTCATCACCGGTTCTTTTAATTTTACGCGAGCCGCTCAGCAGCAAAATGCTGAAAATGTCTTAATCATTTATGACGCAGGGCTAGCTAAAAAATATTTAGCCAATTGGCAAAGTCGCCAGCATGTTGCCGAATTTTACAAAAGTCGCGTGTATTCAACCTCGGCTGAAACAGCGGATCAGACGAATTGGTTGAACAAATTTTGGCAATGGTTAGTGAAATGGTTTAAGCAGCTGAACCTTTAATACACAGCTTGGCGATTATTCTTCCGATAAGCGATGATTAATAAAATAATACCCACTATCACTAAAGGAACCGATAATAATTGTCCCATCGTAAGCCAGCCAAAAGCAATAAAACCTAATTGTGGATCAGGCTGGCGGAAGCATTCGCCGATAATACGGAAAAGACCATAACACAGGGCAAATAAACCCGAGACCGCCATTCGTGGCCTTGGTTTGGCGGAATAAAACCAAAGGATAATAAATAAGAAAACCCCTTCTAGCAAAAATTCATAAAGCTCAGAAGGATGACGCGGCAGTGGGCCAGCGTTAGGATAAACCATGCCCCAGGGAGCCGTTGTAACGCGTCCCCATAATTCACCGTTAATAAAATTACCAATGCGGCCCGCGCCTAATCCAATAGGAACTAAAGGCGCAATAAAATCAACGATAGCCATATAAGCTTTTTGTGTTTTGCGATGATATAACCACACAGCAATTAATACCCCTAATAAGCCGCCGTGAAATGACATGCCGCCTCGCCAAATTTCAAAAATGCTCAAAGGGTTAGCGAGAAAAGTGGGTAAATCATAAAACAACATATAACCAGCGCGACCACCGACAATAACACCCATGGCAGCATAAAAAATGAGATCACTCACTTGATCGCTCGTCCAACCACTATTAGGTTTGCGTGCTCGTAATAAGGCTAAGCCCCAACCCCCTAAAAAACCAACAGCATACATCAGGCCATACCAATGCACAGACAACGGGCCAAGGTGAAAAGCGATGGGATTAATATGCGGATATATAAACATTTTATTACCTTATGCTATTTAAGTAGGCAAACAAAACTTACCATCATTAAGAAACAAAATAAAGCTTACTTATCTTAGGCGGCGCGCTCATCGCCTTACTATTAAAATTATGAACAGAAGCTAACATCCCGACAAAGGAGGGCAGTAGCGCGCAAACATATAGGGTAATGGCTAAATAAGTAGGGCAAGTATCGTTAGCACGAGCCGGTTGTTGCATTAAATGACGCCATGCGAAAAATAACAAGGCAAACAGCAATAACAAGCCGTAGGTGTAACAAGCAGACCAGCTTATTATAAAAAGATAGTCACTGATACTGGCAGGTGGTTTTAAATAATAAGGGATGCTTGTTAAAACAACGGCTAAACAAGTTAGCAAGCGAAAAGTATAGGGATAGTGACCTTCATGCGCTAATTTTAATAACAGGCAAAAAGGAATGAAAAGATAAGAAAAATAATACATCCAGCCTAGTGGTGATATCAGCATGAGCGCAACAATGACAATAGAAAAATCTAAGCCTATTTTTTGCTTGGCCTCTATTTTTTGGGTAGGCCATAAAAATTTAATGAGCGCTAATATAATTAATAAACTCGAGGCGTAATAAAGGATAGGCGAAAGCTTAGGCAAAGACCAAATAGGAATATTTTTTTCGGCGCCGCCAAATAAGCGCAGAAAAAATCCATAGAGTGAAGCATTCCAGCTCGAGGAATACCAGGCTATTTGGCTAAATACTTTATGATAATCTAAATAAATAGCTTTTCCATAGATAAGCAAAGG